>JALOKS010000169.1 GCA_025456385.1 Thermoanaerobaculales bacterium
CCCCGTGCGGAAGATGCCGCCGCCGCGCAGCGGCAGCCACGTGCCGCGCACGACCTCGCGGAAGTGGCCCTCGCCGGTCCCGACGAACAGCACCTCAGAGTTCTCGGGATGCATGACCATCGAGTTGACCGCGATGTTGGCGAGGAGATCGGCGATGGGCACCCACGAGCCGCCCGCATCAGTCGTCTTCCAGACCCCGCCGGAGACCCCGCCGCAGTACATGGTGTCGGGTCGCCGCGGATCGATGACCAGCGTCCGGGTGCGGCCGCCGATGTTGCCGGGGCCGAGCGGCGACCACTGGCCGAGTGCGCTCAGGGCGACGAATTCTTTCGTCCCCGGAGCCTTGCCGCCGGGCCTGCCGTCGGTACGACGGCCGAGCCTCGTCGAGTAGCGGGGCAGCTCCGTCAGGTGCTGCTCGGCGGCCCGGTACGCGGCGGCCGTGTCGAAGCCCGGGACGGAAGCCCGCCGCTTCAGGCGCTCGAAGCTGGACGCCGCATCGGGCTCCTCGAAGCCGGGGAGGGGAGGTGCGGCCTTCGGGCCGCTCGGCGTGCGGGCTGGAGGCGTCTCCTGCACGGCGACGAAAACGGCGAGCAGAGCGGACACGATGCCGGCAAGGGTCGGGCCGAATCGTCGCTGCAGCCGGGCGGATCGCATTGGATCGTCGTCTCCGAGCGCTCGAGAGAACTCGCGTCCGTCCGATGATACGTCGGCGGCGCGGACCGGTTCTGGCCTCCGACGGCGCGGTGCCGGGCGACCGGGGCGCCACTGCGATGGCGGAGCGCCGACCAGCGCCGCTCGCGGTCGGCTGTGCCGACCGTGGCCTTCTGCTACCATGACAGCGCTCTGGAGGTGCGCGATGGCGAAGGCGAGGACGGTGTTTCTCGGTGCGGGCTGTCTGTTGCTGCTGGTGGGCGCGGTGATCATGGTGGTGCTGGTGCGGGGCCTCGCCGCGCCGTCGCTGCCCGGGGAGATCGTGGTCTCGCTGCGCCTGGCGGGGCCGGTCGTCGAGGTCGTGCCCGAGGACCCGCTCGCCGAGCTGACGGGCGACCAGCCGACCAGCATGCGCCGGGTGCGCGAGGCGCTGGTGCGCGCGGCGGCGGACCCGCGGGTGCGCGGGCTGCGCCTGGAGATCGACAGCGTCGACGCCGGCTTCGCGGCCGCCCAGGAGCTGCGGACGCTGATCGCCAGAGTCGGCGCCGCCGGCAAGTGGACCGCGGCGTACATGGACACCGCGGGCGAGTTCGCAGCCGGCAACCTGGTCTACTTCGTGGCCTCGGCCTGCGACGAGGTGTCCATGCACCCGCAGGGCGACCTCAACCTGGTCGGCCTGTCGTCGCGGACGCCGTTCATCCGCGGCACCTTCGACAAGCTGGCGATCCGGACCGAGTTCCCGGGCCGCGGCGACTACAAGACGGCGCGCTTCATGTACACCGAGAAGGACTTCACGGACGCCCACCGCGAGATGACCGGCTGGCTGCTGGACTCGGTCATGGCGCAGATGGTGGAGGGCATCGCCGGCAGCCGCGAGCTCAGCGCGGATGAGGTCCGGAGCCTCATCGACCGCGCGCCGTTCCTCGGAGCGGACGCTGTCACGGTGGGCCTGGTCGACCGGATGGAGGACCGGGCGAGCTTCGAGGAGCGCCTCGAGGAGCGCGAGCCCGGCGCGCAGACGGTGAGCGCCCGCACCTACCTCAGGCGCGGTCACGCGCCGTCGTCCGGCCCCACGATCGCGGTCGTCACCGCGACCGGGGCGATCATGCGGGGCGAGAGCGGGCAGAGCTTCAACCCCCTGTTCGGCGGCGAGGTCATGGGCTCGGAGACGATCGCCCGCGCCTTTCAGGACGCGCGCGAGCTGAAGGGGCTCGAGGCGGTCGTGTTCCGGATCGACTCTCCCGGCGGCAGCGCCATGGCCTCGGAGATCATCCGCGAGGAGATGCTGCGGACCGCCGAGAAGG
This sequence comes from Thermoanaerobaculales bacterium, assembly GCA_025456385.1. Lineage (GTDB taxonomy): Bacteria > Acidobacteriota > Thermoanaerobaculia > Thermoanaerobaculales > Sulfomarinibacteraceae > Sulfomarinibacter. Next base: position 1,956 of record JALOKS010000169.1, read on the forward strand.
TCCCGGTCGTGGTGTCGATGGCGAACGTCGCGGCCTCCGGCGGTTACTGGATCACCTGCGGGGCGCAGAAGATCGTCGCCGAGCCGGGCACGATCACCTCGTCGATCGGCGTCTTCGCCGGCCACGTCAACACCTCGGACTTCTGGTCGGAAAAGCTCGGCGTCACCTACGGCCGTCTCGACCGCGGCGCCAACGCCAACATCTACGGCGACCTCGAGGACTGGACCGACGCGCAGCGGGCGGTCGTCGACCGCGTCCTCGACCGCATCTACGACGACTTCCTCGCGCGGGTGGCCGAGTCGCGCGGCATGAGCCGCGACGAGGTGGACGCGATCGGGCGCGGTCGCGTGTTCACGGGCGCCCAGGCGGTGGAGAAGGGTCTCGTGGACGTCCTCGGCGGGCTCGACGAGGCGCTGGCCGAGGCGAAGAAGCTCGCCGACGTCAGTCCCGAGACTGCCGTGCAGCTGGTCGAGCTGCCGCGCATGCTGCCCTGGTGGCAGCAGCTGGCGCAGCGCCGCAACTCGGATCGGGTCGCGCTCGAGGGGCGCCTCGAGGAGCTCGAGCGGTGGCTGGCGACGGGAACCATCGAGACCCCGGGAGCGGTGTGGATGCCGCCGATCACGATTCAGTAGCCCGCGGGAGCCGTGGAACCGAAGACCATCGTTTGAACGTTCGAACGTTAGAACGTTCAACGTTCCACTCACGCGGCCGGGTCATGGACCCGGGGTGCGACGCGAAACGTGGAAACGGATGAACGGAATCTGGATCAGAGTCGAAAGGTTCTGGGGGCCGCCTATCGGACAGGTCCGACCAGGACCGTGACCCGCCCGCGCGCGACCTCGTCGCGTCCTTCGTCGCGAACCACGACCGTCGCCGGGGCCTCGGTGGGCCCGTCGGCCTCCGGAAGTTCGAAGCGCGCCTCGGCGGTGAGCAGGCCGCGCGCCTTCTTGACGAAATCGGTCTCGACCCGGACCGGAATCATCCGCGTGTTCGGCGGCAGGGCGGCGATGACCGCGAGGCTTCCCGAGAGCTCGACGAGGTTCATGATGGCGGCGGCGTGCACCGAGCGCAGGTGGTTGCGCACCGCCCTGCGGTCGCGCATGGTGAGGAGCGACCGTCCGGGCTCGAGCGCCTCGACCCGCGCGCCGATGCTGCCCGAGTAGGGCGCGAAGCGGCCCAGGGCGCGGCTGAACAGCCAGCGGCCGATGCTCGTGCCGCCGGCGCGACGCCACCTCTCCATCACCATCCGTCCGACGTCCGCCATGCCGCCTCCCCGCGCGCGAGGTCCGCCATGATAGCGCCGATCGGCGGCGTCCGGGGTTTCGTTGACAGTGCCCGGCACCCGTGGTCCCATGGGTGGAGCGACGATGTCTCCGGTCTCCCGCTCCCGTTCCCGTGTCATCACCTGCCGCGGCGCCCGCGCGGCGGAGCGATGCCTGCTCGAGCAGCTGGCCGCAGTGCGGGCGGCGGCCCCCGAGGACCTGTCGCTGCCGGTGCGGGTGGTGGTGCCCTCGAAGAGCCTGCGCCGCCATCTCCTGCGGGTGGTGGCCCGCCGCATGGGCGCCGCGGCGGGCCTCCAGGTGCAGACCCTCTTCGGGCTCGCCCTGGAGGTGGTGTCGAGGGCCGGGATGGTGGTCCCGCGCGCGGATGCGGCCTTCGAGGTGCAGGTGCGGCGGCTGGCCGCGGCGGAGCCGGCGCTGCGCGCGGGCCTCGACGAGCTGACCGACGGCTACGACGCGGTGGTGGGCGCGGTCCGCGACCTCCTGGACGCGGGCTTTCTTCCCGGCAACGAGGAGGGTGTGCTCGAGCGCCTGGACGAGGTCGCGGAGGCCGTCGCGCCCGAGCGCGTGGAGCGGGCGCGGGCGCTGGTGCGTCTCGCGGCCGCCGCGGTCGAGGAGGGCGAGTCGGGTGGCCTGCGGCGCTCGATGTGCGCGCTGCAGCTGGCCGAGGAGGTGCTGCCGGCGTGCGGCCCGGATCTGCTGCCGACGCGGGAGCTGTTCGTGCACGGGTTCGCCGACGTCACCGGGGTCGCGGCGGACCTGCTGGTGGGCCTGCTCCGGGTTTTCGGGGGGACGGTGGTGCTCGACCGGCCGCCGGACCCTTCGGACCCCGCCCGCGACGACCTCGGCGGTGCCTACCTGAGCCGCCTCGAAGAGCGGGTGGCCCACCTCGATCAGGCGGCGGACGGGGCCGGCGACCCGCCTTCGGAGATCGAGCTCGCCGAGGCGCCGGACGTGGAGTCCGAGGCGCGGTGGGTTGCCGAGCGCCTCCGCGGCCTCCTCGATGAGGGCGTCGAGCCCGAGCGGATCGGCGTCGTCGGGCGCTCCCTGGAGGCCATGGCGCTGCCGCTTCGCCGCCACCTGCGCCGCCTGGGCATTCCGTTCTCGGCTGAGGGCGCCGTGGTGCCGGGGGCCGGGCCGCGGCGCACGTTGGGCCGCCTGACCGAGCTGCTGCGCCGGGGTACCGCGAGCGAGGTGGACCTGTGGATCGAAGCGCGCGCGGGACGTCTCGCGGCGACCGAGCTCCTGCTCGGGCTGCGGGTCCTCGGCATCCCGAGGCTGGCCGACCTCGCGGCTCTGCCGGCCGACGCCGCACCCTTGTCCGGCGTGCCGCTGCCGATCGCCTTCGCCCGCGAGGAGGGCGAGGCGGAGGCGACGGACAGCCGCGAGCCGCGGCGGCTGTCGTCCGACCGGCTGCGGCGGGCGGTCGCGGAGGCGCGGCAGCTGGTCGACGCGCTCGAGCGACGGGTCGGCGCGGGCCCGGCGGCGCTGCACCGGAGCCTCACCGTGAAGGTGCTGGCGGCGCTCGGATGGGACGAAAGGTCCGTGGAGTCGCGAGCGGTCCACGAGGCCCTCGACGGGTTGTGCAGGGAGTTTCCGGAGGGCTTCGAGCTGACCGGCCCGGAGTGGCTGAAGCTGCTCAGCGACCGCCTGGGCCGGGTCGGCGAGGTGCCTCTCGGCGGAGGGGGCGCGGGCGTCCAGGTCCTGACCGTGATGGAGGCGCGGGCGCGGACCTTCGACCGCCTGTTCGTGACCGGGGCGAACCGCGGCGCCTTTCCCAGGGTCGTCCACGAGGACCCGATGCTGCCCGAGTCGGTGCGGGCGAGGCTGGCGGCCGACGTGCTGCCCGAGATGCCGGTGAAGAGGCGCAGCGCGGACGAGGAGCGGTACCTGTGGGCGCAGCTGCTCTCGAGCGCCCCTGCGGTCGCGGTCTCGTGGCACGTCTACGGCGCGGAGGGCACGCGGACGCCGTCGCCCTTCGTCGATCGGCTGCGGCGGCGCGAGGGCGTGAGGGGACCGGTCCAGGTCCGGCAGCTGTGGAGCGCCGACGAAACCGTGGCGCGTCCGAGGACCGCCTACGAGCTCGCCGTGCTCGAGGCGCCGGCGGCGGGGGCCCGCGGGATGGCCGCGATCCTCGAAGCTGCGGTGGCCGAAGGCCGCACCGACGCCGGCCTCGAGCACTCCGCGGTGGCGGCGGGGGCTCTGGCGCAGGCGCGGGCGGAGGTTCTGGCGGCGGTGGAACGGCCCAAGGACGCCACCGCAGCGTCTCCGTGGTTCGGTTTCGCGGGAGCCGGCGGGGTGCCGGAGGGCGGGGCCCTGTGGGTCACGCTGGCCGAGAAGACCGGGACCTGCCCCCTGCAGGCGTTCATCGAGCGACGGTTGGGGGTGCTGCCGCTGCCGGACCCGCTCCTCGGCCTGCCCGGGATCGGCGGCGCGCTGGTCGGGCAGGTGGTGCACGGGGTCCTGGAGGCGGTGGTCCGCGAAGCGGTCGACAACCGCGGCGAGCTCGAGACCGTGCTCAGTCGCAGCCCGGCCGAGGCCAGGTGGCCCGACCGCGCCCGGCTGGACGGGCTCGTCCTCGACGAGGCGCGGAGGGTGGCGGCCAGGGAGGGCCTGGCCCCCTGGGGCATGGCGCCGCTGCTCGCCGCGCGGGCGCGGCAGTTTCTCGAGGTCGAGCGCGGCCTGGAGTGGGCGGAGGGCTCGCTGACCGGCGTCCTCGGGACCGAGGTCGAGGGCTGGGCGGCGGTGCCGGGCGTTCCGGCCAGGCTCCGCTTCCGGGCCGACCGGGTCGACGCGGAGGGCCCGACCGCGGTGCTGGTCGACTACAAGACGGCG
>JALOKS010000170.1 GCA_025456385.1 Thermoanaerobaculales bacterium
TCCCGCGACTCGAGCTCGAGCGCGAAGCGCAGCGGGTCGCCGTTGGCGTCCGCAACCTGCCAGCTCACGGTCCGCCAGCCGGCGCGGTAGAACTTCTTGCCCTTGGTCGGGGAGCCGTTCGCCGTCTGGCTCTCGTCGATGACGGTGAAGATGCCGTTGACATCCGGGTTGGCCGCGTCGAGCACCGGGCCGGAGGGCGGCGGCGCCGCCAGGTAGACGACGCCGGGCTCCTCGACCACGATCTCCGCGATCTGCGGCGGCAGGTTGACGTCGACCGCCGCCACCTCGACCCGCTCCACCGCCGTCGGCTCGCCGCCCGAGGGCGCCAGCTCGACCTCCCACTGCAGTGCCCGCGCGGGCGGCAGCGGCACCGGGCCGCCGGAGGCCGGCAGCCACTCGCTCCACGGCAGCCAGGTGTCGTCCGGCTGCGCGGAGACACCGGCCCGGAAGCGGATTCGAGCCGCCGACGAGGGCGGGTCGACCCGGTACTCGCCGGGCCGCACCGGCTGCTCGTACTGCTGCGGCGCGGAACGGAAGCGGCCGGGCCGCGCAGCGTCGGCGCTGCGCCACACCACCCCGCCCGGGCCCTGGGTCAGGAGGGCCGCGCCGCCGTCGAGAATCCCGACCACCTGCACGGCATCGACCGTGGCGAGGCGGGCGCCGCCCTCGGCGACGAAGCGCCACACCTCACCCTCCCAGCCGGTGCCCGCCAGCAGGCCCTCGCCGTCCCAGGCGATGGCGCTGGCCACCTGCTTGGTGAAACGGTGAACCCGCAGCAGACCGCCCTCCGGGGTCACGCGCAGGATCTCGGAGGTCGCGGTGGCGCCGTTGACCTTGGGCAGCGTGAGGTCCTCACCGCCGCGGACCTCGGCCTGCAGCTCGCCCTCGGCGGCCTCTTCCTGCGCGCCCTTGTCAGCGGCCTTGGGAGCTGGGGGCTCGCCGACCAGAGCCGCGGCCCACACCGCGCCGCCACCGACCGCGAGGTCCGAGATCTCGGTGAAGGGGCTGTCGACGAGAATGCCGAGGCGGCCGGCCGCGTCGACGCTGAGCACCAGGCCCTTGCCCGAGGTCCCCACCAGCAGCCGCTCGCCGTCGCTCGCCAGGCAGCGGGCGTGGAGGTCCGGCAGCTCCAGCCAGCGCTCGAGGCCGCGCCCGGCCAGCCGGTAGAGGGTGGCCGGCGAGCCCCCCGCGGCGACCACCGTGCCGCGGTGCAGGGCGAGGTCCCAGATCGCTCCGGCCGCGGGCCGGCCGAGCTCGGCGAGCTCGCCGCCGGAGAACTCCCACAGCGCGCTCGGCGCCGCGGTCGCGAGCACGATCGTGCTCCGGTCGCTCACCACCATCGCCGTGACCTGCTCCGCCGGCACCTCGGCCAGCAGCTCGAGCTCGGCGCCGCGGACCCGGTACAGCCGCGCCGGGTGCGAGGTGGCGACGAGCAGGCTGCCGTCGGCGGCCCGCGCGCCGGCCATCACCACCGGCTCGTCGAAGGCCGGGCCGGCGCTCCACCCGAGCGCCCAGCGCAGCCGCCCGTCCGGGCTCACCTCGACGCCCTCGCCGTGCCCGGCGAGGAGGTCGGCCGTCGTGTCGACGACCCAGCGCCGGGTCTCGGCAGCCGTCGCCGGGGCCGCGGCCAGAACGGGCAGGAGCCAGAGGAGCAGAGCCAGGCGTCGGTTCATCGTCACTCCAGTCCGCGGTCGCCCGCGCGCACCGTCAGCGTCACCCGCTGCGCGCCCGCGACCGGCACGCCGACGGCCTCGCGGGCCTCGGCGACGACGCTGTAGGAGGTCGTCTCCAGGTTCGGGCCGAGCGCCGAGGCGAGCTGCAGCGCGATGCCCGGCGGCGTCGACAACGACCCTCCGGGCAGGGCCACGCCGCTGTCCGGGCGCTCGAGGGCCGCGACCAGGGTGGAGGCGGGCACGAGGCCGGCGAGCAGCGCGAGCTCGTCGCCGAAGCTCGCCGACCGGCGTGGGCGCATCCTCAGCTCGTAGGCGGTCCACGCCGCGCCGTCCGCCCCGACCACATCGAGCCGGCCGTCCGGCACGCCGGGCGGCACCTGCAGCGTCAGGACCCGGACCTCCTCCGGGCCGCGGTGGGGCTTGAGGCGGAAGCGCAGGTCGATGCGCTCGCCGGGGCGGACCACGCGCCGTGACGGCACGACCTCGAGGATCGTCGCCGCCCGCAGGCGCTCGGCCGAGTCGAGGCCGACGCTCAGGGACTCGAGCGGCGGGCCGGCAAAGGGCGAGGCCTCGAGGTAGGCGAGCACCGCGCCGACGAAGGCCGCCGCCTCGGCCGCGGCCTGCCCGCTCGAGACGTCGAAGCGCAGTGCGGTCGGCTGGTGGCCGGGGTAGCGCAGCTCGATGCGTGCCGTCACCGTCTGGTCGCCGAAGGCGCGGCCGCGGACGGACTGGCTCGCCTGGCTCAGGTAGGCGGCGAGCAGCGGCAGCAGCACCGGGTGGCGCACGGCGCGGAAGCTCCGCTCCTCGCCGTCGACCGCGATGCGGATCGGCACCATCGGCGCGGTGTCGCCGAGGCGGCCGACGATGCCGTCCCGACGGTCGGCCACCATCGCCCCCAGCTCCCCGCCCACCGTGAAGAACTTGAAGGAGCTCATCAGGCTCGGCAGCACCGCCACCACCTGCGCCCGCGCCAGCGGCACCGCGCCCGCGCCGGTGCCGAGGAAGGGGTGGCCGAAGGCCCACACCCGGTCGCCCCGCACCTCGGTGACGGTGCCGCCCGCGGCGAGGGTCGCGTCACCGTCGACCAGCACCGCCGCGATCATCGCGCCGGGAGCGAGCGCGCCGTCCGCCGCGCTGCCGGTGCCGCCGCCCGGGGCCGCGACCCAACCCAGCCGCCGCCAGCCCTCGGCGAGCCAGCCGCCGCCGTCGGGCTGCAGCAGACCGCCGGCCGCGAGCGCGACCGGCAGCGGCGCGAGGCCGGGGGCGCCGGCCGGCAGCAGCCACTCGAGGAGGGCGTCACCGAGAGCGCCCGCACGGGCCGCGTCGAGCAGTGCCGCGAGCTGCGGACGGCCGGCAAGCGCCGCCGGCGGCGGGGCCGAGCCCTCGATTCTCAGCATCCGGGCGAAGGGGGTGACGCCGCCGATCGGCTCGCTCGCGAAGGGCCAGCCGTAGGCCAGGGCGCCGAGCAGCTCGCCGTCCAGGTAGACCGGCGAGCCGCTCATGCCGGCGATGATGCCGGTCGCGGCGAAGCGCGGGTCGTCGAGGCGCACCAGCACGAGCTCCCCCTCGGGGGTGCCGGCGCCGATCGTGCCGAGCACCGTCAGCGGCACCTCGACCCGCTCCCCGCCGTCCATCTCGGTCACGCAGACGCCGCGCCGGCCGGGGGTGGCGGCGGCGAGGTCGAGCACCTCGGCTGCGGGCACCGGCGGCGCCGCGGCCCAGAGAGCACTCGACACCAGCAGCAGTCTGCAGAGCTTCATCGAGCGGCCATCCTACCGCGAACCACATCGAATCCGTCACCCATTCCTTCCCCGGCGCCCGCGCGCCGTCCGTTTGACCCTGAGACCGGTGCTTCACTACAATCGGAGGCCGAGGCACTCGATGGAAAAGACCGTGCTGCCGCACCCGTCGCTGATCGACCGGCTCGCGGAGGTGGCACGCCGTCTGCGCACCCTGCGCCGACCGGCGGAGGCCGCCGAGCTGCTCGAGATCGCGGCCTCGCTCTCGCCGCGCGGGGCGCAGCTGCGGGCGGAGGCCGAGCGCCTGCGCGGCGAGGAGGGCATCGACGACTTCGACCGCGAGTTCAAGCGCCGCAACCTCGAGGCCTCGCACGCGCTCGGCATGGCGCACATCTTCGAGACCCGGGGCGAGTTCGCGCGCGCCATCGACATGATCGACCTCGCCAAGCTGCGCACGCCTTTCAACTACCTGGCCTACGCCGCGGCCGGCTACCTGCACATGCGCCATGGCGACGCCGCGACCGCGCTCGCCGAGTTCGTGCAGGCGCGCCGGCTCAACCCGCTCGACTTCCGGCTCGCGGTCGAGTCCTCGCGCGCCGCCCTCGAGGGCCAGGACTTCGAGGCCGCGTTGGAGTCCGCCGTCGACGCCATGCTCCTGGCCTCGTGGCGCTCCGAGCGCGAGCTGCAGCAGGAGCGCCGCCGCGTCGAGACCCTGGTGAGGCTCTGCCAGCGCGAGCCGGCGGCGGTCGAGCGCCTGATCAACAACCGCACCGCCACCCTGCAGAAGGCCTGCGACCACGTCGCTCTCAGCCACGCCAAGATCTTCTCGACCACCGGTCTCGCGACCCGCCGGCCGCCGGCCGCGCTCACGCCCGAGGCCAGCGCGGACCTCCTGCGCAAGGCCAACGAGCTGCGCTCGATGACGCTGTTCCGCCACTTCAGCGACGAGCTGATCATCCCCCTCGCCAAGATCGTGGTCGAGGAGAGTGTCCGCCCGGGGGCGGTGATCTTCGGCGAGGGCGACGCGAGCCGGGACCTCAAGATCGTGCGCGAGGGCCGGGTGCGGATCGCCCGCACGACACCGGTCGGCACCCAGGTGCTGACGACCCTCGGCCAGGGTGCGCTCTTCGGCGAGGTCTCCTACCTCGACCAGCTGCCACGCTCGGCGACCGCCTTCGCCGTCGGGCAGTCCTCCCTGTACTCGCTGCCCGGCGACGCCCTCGACGATGCGGTGGCGGCCGACCGCGAGCTCGCGGTGAGCCTGCTGTGGGGGTTCTGGCAGACCCTGGCCGCCAAGGTCCGGGCCGCCAACGCGCAGATGAACGAGCTCTTCGGCGCGCCGGCGACCCCGATCGCAGCGGCCCGCGACGACGGCAGCCCCGGCCACCGCGTCCATCTCAGCGAGGAGGCGAAGCTCGACATCCTGCGCGAGCAGGGCCTCTCCGCTCAGGAGATGCGCCTGCTCGCCAAGTACTCGACCGAGCGCCGCTACGCCGCCGAGGCGGTGATCTTCGCCGAGGGCGATCCCGGCGACAGCCTCTTCATCGTCGTCGACGGCGCGATCCGGATCTCGCGCCTGGTGCCCGGCATGGGCGAGGAGTGCCTGGCGATCCTCGGCCGCGGCGACGTCTTCGGGGAGCTCGCCCTGGTCGACGACCAGCCGCGGTCCGCGGACGCCCGCGCCCACGCCGGGCCGTGCACGGTCTTCTCGATCAACCGCGGCCTCCTCGAGGAGGTGCTGTCGATGGACCCCGATGCCGCGGTCCAGTTCCTCAACCTGCTGTGCCGGCTGCTCTGCCGCCGCCTGCGGGCGATGAACGAGCGGCTGGTCGCGTGGCGGGTGATGGGGTCGCACGTCTGAATTCGGAATTCGGAATGAGGAATTCGGAATTGCCAGCCGCCCGCACCGGGTCTCGGGACGGAAGAATCGGGGCGCTGGTGCGTGTTGCTAGGGGGTGAGGGGAGACGCAATGCACGCCGAAGCGCACACGGACAGCCTGTCGATGCCGCCGCTGGACTCGATCCAGGTCCCGGATGTCATCCCGATCTTTCCGCTGCCGCGCGTCGTTCTGCTGCCCGGTGAGGTCCTGCCGCTGCACGTCTTCGAGCCCCGCTACCGCGAGCTCGTGCGCGACGCCGTGGCGAGCCACAACGTGATGGGCATCGTCGAGGTCAGACCGGGCTGCGAGCGCGAGCTGCCCGGGTCGCCGCCGGTGCGCGAGGTCGGCTGCGTCGGCTACATCGCCGCCCACGAAGAGCTGCCGGACGGGCGCTTCCTGCTGTGGCTGATCGGCCTCGAGCGCTTCCGCATCCTCGAGGAGCTCGAGGCGGTCACGGCCTACCGCCAGGTGCGGGTCCGCTACGAGCCGTCGCCCGACGCCGCGCCGCGGCTGGCGGGCGTCAGCCAGCTGCGCGAGGAGCTGCGCGGCGTGCTGCCGGAGCTGCTCGAGATCGACGACGCGGCGCGCGGCCAGTTCGCGCAGCACATGGCCGGAGTCTCGGACGCGCAGCTGGTGGCCCTCGCCTGCCAGGTCCTCGAGCTGCCGAGCGACCGCAAGCAGGAGGTGCTCGAGGCGGCGAGCCTCGCCGACCGCTTCCTGCTGCTCTACGAGGACCTCTACCGCCACCTCGAGGCCAA
>JALOKS010000473.1 GCA_025456385.1 Thermoanaerobaculales bacterium
TGGAGCTGGGACAGCTTTGTCTGCTTCGCATGGACGGGTCCGGGCGGAAGCCGCCGCCTGGTCGCAGTGAACTACGCCGACCACCGGAGCCAGTGCCGCCTCTCCTGGCCGTGGCCGCTCCACGAGGAAAGCCGCTGGCGGCTCCGCGAGCTCATGGGGCCGGCGGTGTACGAGCGCGAAGGCAGAGACCTCGCCGAGAACGGCCTCTTCCTCGACCTCCCGGAGTGGGGCCGCCACGTCTTCGCCGTCGAAGAACCGCGGGCCTGACGTCGATCTCCCGCCTCGCGTGCCGCGCTCCTCCCATGCCCACCGTCATCGCCGAGCGCTGCACACACACCTCGTGGTGCAACGGCTCGACTCGTGACAGCTGGCCCGCACGAGGCGGCGCGATGTCGGGCCGAGCCTCCGGAGGAATGTTCCCTCCCGCTCACCGGGTTGCAGCAGCAGGGATCCGGAGGAACGATGGACGACACGGACGAGGGCGGGCAGCGCTCCCCCGACGGTGAGGATTTGAGGGCCGCGGCGGAGGCGGAGGAGACCATCTCCGCCGCCGGCGCACCGGGGAGGAGCCCCAGGTCCGCGACCCAGCCGCCCGTGATCCCGGGCTATCGCATTCTCGGTCTTCTCGGCGAGGGCGGGATGGGTGCGGTGTGGGAGGCGGAGCAGGACCGGCCGCATCGCCGGGTGGCGCTCAAGGTGATGCGCCGCGAGCACCAGGTGGACGAGCTCCACGCCCGCCTCTTCCACCGCGAGGCCGAGACGCTGGCGCGGCTCAAGCACCCCAACATCGCCGCCATCTACGAGACCGGCCACACCGATGACGGCCGCGACTACTTCGCCATGGAGCTCGCCGCGGGCCGGACCCTCGACCGCTGGTTGGGCAGCCGGCCGCAGGTGGTCACGGCCGACGAGCTCCGCCTCCGTCTGCGGGTCTTCCGCACGATCTGCGCCGCCGTCAACTACGCGCACCAGCGCGGCGTCATCCACCGCGACCTCAAGCCGTCGAACATCATCCTCGGTGACGGCGAGCAGGAGCCGTCCGGGGACTCCGCCGAGGCCCGACGTCTACGCCCTCGGCGTCATCCTCTACGAGATGCTCGCCGGACGGCGCCCCTACGACATCCGGCGGGCGGCCCTCGCCGAGGCGGTGCGGGTGATCTGCTCGGAGCCGCCGCTTCCGCTCAAGGACAGCTGGAGCGGAACGCGCCGCATCGACGCCGACCTGGAGACGATCGTCGGCAAGGCCCTGGAGAAGGAGGCCGACCGGCGCTACGGCAGCGCCGCGGCGCTGTCCGAGGACATCGACCGCTACCTGAGCTCGCAGCCCATCATGGCCCGCCCGCCCAGCGCCCGCTACCAGCTCAAGAAGATGGTGCAGCGCAACAAGCCGACCTTCGCCGCCCTCGCGGCCGGGCTGGCGGCGCTGGTGGTCGCGGTGGCGGCCACCTCGTGGGGCCTGGTCCACGCCCGCCGGGCCGAGAGGCGCGCCGCCGAGTCGGCGGCCGTGGCCCGGGCGGTGAACGACTTCCTCAACTACGATCTGTTGGCCGCCGTGGCGCCGTCGGACGACAAGGGCAAGGGCAAGGACGTGCCGATGCGCGAGGTGCTCGACGCCGCCGCGGAGTCGATCGATGCCGCCTCGCGCCCCGATGGGCGCTTCGGCGACACGCCGCTCGTCGAGGCCGCGATCCGGAGGACGCTCGGGGAGACCTACCGCCTGCTCGGACACTACGAAGCCGCCGAGCCCCAGCTGGTCCGCGCGCTCGCGATCCGCGAGAGCCTCCCCGGCGACGAAGCGGAGCTGGCACGTGCGCTGTATGACCTCGGCGGCCTGTACGAGGAGCAGGGGCGTTACGATCGAGCCGGAGCTCTCGTGGCGAGGGCGCTCGCGATCTGGACGCGCGCCGAGGGCGAGGCGCATGAGAGCTCGCTGATGGCCATGAGCACGCTGGCCAGGGTGTACGGCAAGGAGGGCCGCTCGGACGAGGCGGAGCCGCTGCTCGAGCGGACCCTGGAGCTCCAGAGGTCCACCCTCGGCGACGAGCACCCGGACTCGATCATGACCATGAACAACCTCGCCAACTTCTACCAGGAGCGTGGGCGCTTCGCCGAGGCGGAGGCGCTGCAGCTCGAGCTGCTCGACGCACTCGAGCGGGCCTTCGGTGAGGGCTCCATCGAGACCATGCGGCCGATGAACAACCTGGCCAACATCTACGCCAGCATGGGCCGCTTCGACGAGGCGATCGCGCTCTGGAACCGCGCGCTCGAGCTCAAGGTGCGCTTCCTGGGCGCGGACCATCCGAGCACCCTCAACACCTTGAACAACCTCGCCGAGATGGAGGAGGTCCTCGGTCACTACGAGCGGGCGGAGTCGCTGCACCAGGGGGTCATCGAAGCCCGCGTGCGGGTGCTCGGTCCGGAGCACCCGATGACCCTGCTGTCGATGGTCCAGCTCGCCTTCGTTCGCGGCCGGATGGGGCGGCTCGAGCAGGCCGAGACCCTGACCCGGCAGGTCCTCGAGGCCGCCGAGAGGACCCAGGGGCCGCGCAGCCCCCTCACCATCGAGGCCAGGGACGTGCTGGGCACGATCCTGCTCGCGCAGGGCCGTGCCGAGCAGGCCGAGGAGCTGTTCCGAAGCCTGCGCGAGATCGTCGAGCGGGAGCACCCGGACGACGAGTTCACCCGCGCCCTGGTGTCGGCGCACCTCGGGATGGCCCTCGCCGCTCTCGGCGAGCGGGCGGAGGCCGAGAGCCTCCTCGTCGACTCGATCCCCCGCATGACCGCCGGCGAAGCCGAGACCAGGCTCATCA
>JALOKS010000171.1 GCA_025456385.1 Thermoanaerobaculales bacterium
GTCGACGTCGCGGATCAGCAGCTCGCCCACGGCAGGATTGTCCCCCACCCCCGATCCGGTGCCAAGGGCCGCGGGTGCCGCAGCCCGAGGCTCGGAGGAGCTCGTGCCGTCCCCTCCGGGCTCAGATCTCCGGCGACCAGGCGGCAGGCTCGCCGCCCACCGCCTCCGCCGCCACCTCGACCGCGGGTGCGACCCGCGCACGAGGCCGCAGCGTCCGGCACAGCTCCGGCTCGCCGAGCTCCCGGAAGGCGGCGACGCCGGCGCCCCAGAAGCCGAGCTCGAGGGCCGCCCGCAGCCCCATCAGCGTCTGCTGGACGAGCACGAGGCCGAGCAGGGCGAGCCCCGAGGCCGGCGTCCACGGGGTCCGCAGCAGGAGGTAGCCCAGGTTGAGGGAGAGCGGCAGCAGCACGATCGACGCCGCGAGCGGGACGAAGAGGCCGGGCCGGCGGAGGACCGCGCCGAGGCCGCGCAGGTAGCCGAGGGTCATGGCGCGCTGGTCGTGGCGCGCCGCCGCGATCCTCGAGAGGTCCGCAGCCAGCATCTGCGGCGCCCACAGCGCGAAGAAGACGAGCACTCCGGCGGCCACGCCGACGAGGTCGAGCCGGCCGTCGGCCTGGGCCTCGGCGAGCTTGAAGAAGCCGCGCACCACCGCCGCCGCGATGCCGCCTGCGGCGAGCGTGCCCAGCACCAGCAGGGCCAGGGTGCGCGCGAACCGCAGGAGGTTCATGCGCAGGCCGAGCACGAAGGGGTGCTCGGTACGCCGCTCGACCAGGACCTCGACCACTCCGGCCGCCAGCAGGAGCTGGAGGCCGAGGCTCAGGAGCGCCATCAGGGCGATCCCGGGCCCGAGGATCGGCTGCAGCGCGTCGAGCGGCGAGGAGCGGAACTCCGACCAGACCACGAACCAGTCGCCCCACAGGATGCGCTCCGCGTAGAGCGACGGCCCGAGCGCCGGCAGCACGTTCGCGGCGGCGAGGGCGGTCAGGAGGAGGGCGGGAAGCAGCGGGGCGAGCCACAGCGCGGCGATCAGCCGCTTGTGGCGGTCGGCGATGCGGAAGCCGGCGGCGAGAACGGTGACGAACGTCATGGCCTCACCCCACCACCGCGCTCAGCGCGAACAGGTTCTGCAGCCAGAACATCAGATGGACGAGGACCTTGGCGGCCGGCGTCCGGTCCGGCTCGAGGCGCCGGGAATTGTTGAGCGGGTCGACGTCGAGGAGCATCAGCCGCTCGGGGTCGATCTCGACCGACACCAGCTTCGCCGGCCGCACCATGCGGTAGCGCACCCAGCGATCACGGCCGTCCCAGCTGCGGCGCAGGCACGCGCCGTCCTCGAAGACGAGCTCGACCGTCACCGGGTGCACGAACTCGCCGAGACGGTCGACGGTGACCTCGGTGAGGTACGGTCGGTCATCCTCCTCGTCTTCTTCCGCGGGCTCCTCGGCCGCCGTCTCGCCGGAGTCCTCGCTGCCGGGCGGGGGCTCCCCGATCCCGTGCGGGCGGTCGATCTCGCCGAGCAGGCTCAGCTCGCCGTCCTCGTTCCGGAACCAGCCGCGCGGCTCGGGCTCGCGGCTCGAGCGCACGCTGCGCACCGCGTAGTCGAGCGAGCGGTCGCTGTGCAGGGCCTGCTCGAGGAACCAGCTCAGGTCCTCCGGCGACTCCTCCTCGATGATGCGTTCGAAATCCGCAGTCGCCGGGTGGCGGAAGCGCCAGGTCTGGAAGAAGCGCCGCATGGCGCGGTGGAAGGTCTCGGCGCCGAGCAGGTTCTCGAGATGGCGAAGGGTCACAGCGGGCCGCGCGTAGCTGTTGAGGCCGTAGGAGCCGCTGGTGCGGTAGCTCCAGGCCGGCTGCGCCACCCGGTCGCGGTACGCGCCGTCGCCGAGCTGGAGGCGGTCGAGCTCGAAGGAGGTCGCGCGCAGGCCGAAGAGCTCGATCATCCCACCGTAGTGCTCGTCCATCACGACGGCCTCGTAGTAGGAGTTCATGCCCTCGTCGATCCAGGCCTCCTCGAACTCGTTCGACGCGATCATGCCCTGGAAGAAGTTGTGGCCGAACTCGTGCACGGTCACGCTCTCCGGCGCCCGCAGGCGGGTGAAGCCGGGCATCTCGAGCAGCGGGTGGGTGCCGAGGGTGATGAAGGTCGGGTACTCCATGCCGCCGGCGCCGAAGCCGCCGCGCGGCGGGTCGACCATGGTGAGGGTCTCCCAAGGGTAGGCGCCGAGCCGCAGGCCGTAGCCGCGGATCGCGACCTTGGCCGCCTCCATGTAGCGCTCCGCCTGCCCCCGGTGGGCAGGCTGCAGCAGGAGCCGGATCGCGACCGGCTGCAGGCGCAGCTCCTCGACCCCGAGCCCGAGCGTCGCCGCGATCGCCGCCGCCTGCTCCGGCGGCACGTCGCGGTCCGGGTCGAAGCGATCCTCGACGACAATGAAACGCGGGTCGGCCGTCCACGCGAAGTCGTGCACGCCCTCCTGCACGAAACGCGCGCGGACGCTGTCGCCGTCGACCTCCTCGCTCAGCAGGCGGCCGGTGGCGCCGATGCGGCCGGCGTAGCGCGCGGGCAGCTCGAGCCGCACGTCGTAGTCGCCGAAGTCGGCGTAGAACTCGCTGTTGGCGTGGAACTGGTGGGTGTTCCAGCCGGCCTCCGCGCGGCCGCGCATGCCGGCGTCCTCGAAGACGCCGATCTTGGGGAACCACTGCCCGCCGAGCACGAAGTCGCCGTGGGCGCCGGTGCGGGCGAAGATCTCGGGCATCTGGGCGCTGAACTCGATCTCGAGCTCGACCCACTCGCCGGGCGCGAGCGGGCGCGGCAGCGGGTAGCGCGCGACCGTCCGGTCCTCGGGGTTGCCGTCGTCCGGCTGGATGAACTGCTCGACCGCCTTGAGATCGGGGCGGCCCGCGAAGCGCGGCGGTCCCGGCTCACCGGGCACCGCCGGCGCGAGCGGCGCGGCGAAGGGGTCCGCCACGAGCTCCGCCGGAAGCCCTTCGGCCGCGAGCTCGGAGCCGTAGGCCAGGCGCATCGCCGCGACCTCGATCCAGCCCCAGCGCTTCTCGTCCATCGCGATCCCGCGCAGCTGGCCGCCCGAGCCGACCATGAAGGTGGAGCGGTTGTTGGCGAAGGCGTTGAGGTAGAGGTGGAACTGCAGCTCGTCGACCGGAGCCGAGCTCGTGTTGCGCCAGCGGATCCGCTCGACGCCCTCGAGCTGCTGGGTCGCAGGATCGTAGCTCGCGCCCATGTTCACCCGGTACACCGGCGGCGGCAGCTCGACCTGGGCCCCGACCGGTCCCGCCTGGGCCGCGATCACCACCAGCCCCAGCCATCCGAGGACTGCGATCCTCCCCATGCCGACCCTCCCCGGCGCCGCGCGCTGCCGTCTCGAGGAAAGACGCGCGGCCCCGCCGCAGGTTAGCAGGATCTCATGCAGCTTGAGCGATCAGCGCGCCCGCTCCGCGAGCTGCGGAGCGATCCAGACCGGAAGGCGTCACCCAACCGTTTCTCCGCCTGTGAATTGTCGCCGAAGCGTGATCGAAATTGTCTCGGGTCGGACCCGAGGTTTCAGTCCTCGGCTTTCATCGATGACCGTCTCCGGACCAGGCCAACGGTGATATTCTGGCGCCGTGCCCCCCGAAAACCAGGACAAGCGACGGAGCCCCGTCACGGACCTGACGATATCCGGCGACCAGGTCGCGAATGCGGACTTTGTCGGCGCCAGTTCAACAGGGCTGGCCGGGGATCTGCGCCCGGGCCAGGTCATCGGTGAGCGGTACCGGATCGTCGGTCTTCTCGGGCGCGGAGGCATGGGGCTCGTTTACCGTGCCGACGACCTCGAACTCGGCGCCTCGGTTGCGCTCAAGTTCCTGGCTGTGGAGTTCGCCTCTGATCCGAAGCGCCTCGATCTGCTCCGTCGGGAGGTTCGGCTGGCCCGCCAGATCTCACATCCCAACGTGTGCCGCGTGTACGACATCGGCGCCGCAGCGGGGCAATCATTCCTCACAATGGAGTTCATCGACGGCGAGAACCTGGCATCCCTCCTGCGGCGAATCGGCCATCTGCCCGGAGATAAGGCCATCGAGCTCGCGCGCGAGATCTGCGCTGGAGTAGCCGCGGCGCACGGGCATGACCTCGTTCACTGCGACCTCAAGCCGGCCAACGTCATGATCGACGGTCGGGGGCACGCGCGACTGACGGACTTCGGCCTCGCCGCTCTGGTCCACGACCCGCGGGACGGGCCCGGCGCGCCGGCCGGCACTCCTGCCTACATGGCCCCCGAGCAGCTTCAAGGCCACAGGGCCACCAAGGAGTCGGATGTCTACGCGCTCGGCCTGGTGCTGTACGAGCTGTTCACAGGCAAACCAGCCCTCAGCGCCACGACGATCGCCCAGCTCCGCGAGCTTCACAGCTCGTCGGTACCACCTACGAGCCCGTCGGAACTGGTTCCGGATCTGCACCCGGCGGTGGACCAGGTGATCATGCGGTGTCTGGACCCAGATTCCCGCGAGAGACCGCCGTCTGCACTCGCGGTGCTCGCTGCCCTGCCCGGCGGTGACCCGCTGCGAGCGGTGATGGAGGCCGGCGAAACTCCCTCCCCAGACGTGGTGGCTGCATCGGGGCGCCGCGGAACGCTGCGGCCAAAGCACGCACTCCAGCTCGCCGCGGTGATCGCGGCCGGATTGCTGGTCAGCGTCTGGATCAGCCCCTGGTCATCCCTCGATGATCTGCTCGGCGGAATCTTGGCACCGCAGATCCTGCAGCACCGAGCCAGAGAGATTCTCGCATCGGCAGGATATCGGGACCCGCCTGGCGACACCGCCATCGGCTTCGACCTCGACCCGCGGGCCGTCAGCGACTTGTTGAGTCGCTCCAAGGAAGAACGCTCGGCCCTGCTGCGGTCGGAAGAACGGCCAGTGCTGCGTTTCTGGTACAGGCAAAGTGCGGGCGCAATGTCGCCGTGGCGTGGATCTTTGCCAGGCTCGGCGGTCGGGGACGTCGTCACGCCCGACGACCCCCCGTTGGCGGAGCCAGGCATGGCGCTCGTGCGGCTCAGCCCACGGGGCCGCCTAATGGAGCTCCGGGTCGATCCCGGTCGGCTTGATGGATTT
Organism: Thermoanaerobaculales bacterium; assembly: GCA_025456385.1. Classification (GTDB taxonomy): domain Bacteria; phylum Acidobacteriota; class Thermoanaerobaculia; order Thermoanaerobaculales; family Sulfomarinibacteraceae; genus Sulfomarinibacter. Next base: position 5,098 of record JALOKS010000171.1, read on the forward strand.
CTCGGCGGCGACGGCGTCGACGCCACGCTGATCGATGCACTGCTCAGCGCCGCGGGCATCGCAAACGAGGAAGCCAGGCGACATGTGCTGGCTCAGCTGACCGCAACGCCCGGAACCACCGTACGGACATGGTCAGTTGCAAGACCGGCGGAAGGCGGTGGGACTCCCGAGATCGAGGCGGAATTCGCCGGAGGACGTCTCAGGTGGTTCAGGTTAGAAAACAGGAGCGCGCTGCGGCCCGGCACGAGCCTCGCCAAGCCTCCGGACCGTCGGGTCGAACGGGTGGGCGCACTCACGACCTTTGCCTTCCTCGTCGGCGGCACCTTCGTCGCCCTGCTCAACATTCGCTCGAAACGATGGGATCGGCGCGGGGCTGCACGCCTGGCGGCAGCGGTGTTCGTCCTCTGCTCTGGAAGTGTGCTGATCGGCGGCCACCACACGTTCGCGGCATGGGCCGAAGCCCGGCTGACATTCTCAGCGATCGCCTATGGAGCGAGCCGCGCAATCCTGAGCTGGCTCCTCTACGTCGCGATCGAACCGTTCATCCGGCGCTTCGACCCCACGTCGTTGGTGTCATGGAGCCGGCTGCTCGCTGGACGCGTCCGCGACCCTGCGATCGGTCGCGACGTGCTCATCGGTCTGGCGGCCGCAACGGTGCTTCTCACCGTGATTTCATCAGGGATCGCTGCGCGCGGGTGGTCGGGTTCGACGCTACCGATCGAGCCACTGTCCCAGGGAGGAAACCCCCTCGGAACGCCGTCGAATCTGGCCGCCATGATGCGCGCCCCGGTGGTCGCCCTGGGTATCAGCCTTGGCTTCCTCCTCCTCCTTGTTATCGCCAGGGCGCTCCTCCGGGGCGCCCGGGCAGCCGCGCCGGCGATTCTCTGGATCGTGTTCGTTTCATTCGTT
>JALOKS010000172.1 GCA_025456385.1 Thermoanaerobaculales bacterium
CTCCCGGTTTTCGGCGGCCTCGGGCCGGTGTGGCTGGGTGCCTACCTCTTCGCCGCGAGCTGGATCTATCTCAGCGTCCGCCTGCGCGTGTGGGCGGTTGCGGCCTGCCTGCTGATGATCTTCGTGGTGCCTGCGGTCGGCTCGATCCACCACCGGTTGGTGCAGCCGCCGGCGCTGAGTGACCGCCTCACGACCGCGCTGGTCGAGCGCCAGATGGACCTCGGCACCCTGCGCGAGATGGCCGAGCTCGAGGCGACGATGGCGGAGACGGCACCGTACCACCTGCTGCTCGGCGAGCTCCTGCGCATGCACGGCGAGCCCGGCCTGGCGAAGGTCGAGTTCCAGAAGGCGGTGGTGGCCGACCCCGACGAGGCGCGGGCACTGATCTTCGTCGGCGCCTTGGCGCTGGAGGAGGGAGACGCCCAGCTCGCGGTGCAGGTCCTCAGCTCCGCGCTCGAGGTGGACTCCGACAACCCCTTCGCCTACCACAATCTGTCGCTTGCCTTCGACCTCATCCGCCGCTTCCAGGAAGGCGACCAGGCACGGACCAGGGCTCGTCAGTACGCCGGGCCGGACAGCCCGGAGCAGGGGCTGCGGGGCCTCGATCCCCGGATCCGCTTCCCGCGCCTGGGGCGGCCCGACGTCGCCGCCTTCGCCGCGGAGATGGTCTCCCGCCAGGAGCTGTCGGCGGTCGAGACGGGTGGTGCGGCCGATGGTCCGCGGCCGAGCTTCGAGAGGCTGTCGCTGGTTTTCGCCTTCGCACTGGTGCTCGGCCTCGTGCTCCTCGTCGTCCGCGCGCGGTGGTTCGGCCCGGCACGCGAGTGCACGAAGTGCGGCAAGATCTATCGTCTGGAGTCCGGCTTCGGGGAGAGCTCGGTCTACTGCCCGCAGTGCGTGTCGGTCTTCTTGAAACGCGACGTCGTGTCGATCGAGCAGCAGACCGCCAAGCTCCACCGCATCCGCAGCTGGGAGCGGATGTCGGCGGCAGGGCGCAGGCTGGCTGGGCTGCTGTTTCCGGGCAGCCCCTACCTCTTCGCCGACCGGGCCATCCGCGCCGTGCTCTTCGCCTTCGTATGCATCGCGCTGCTCAGCGGGGGGATGCTGTGGCTGCCGATGTTCGCGCCGATGATCGAGCCGCTCGCCAGCTTCACCACTCTCCGGGTCGCGATGCTCACGCTCGGCGCGCTGATGGTGCTGCGTTCGGCCACCATGTCCTGGGACCGGAGGTGAGATGGCGCTCGAGGGGACTCTCCGGGACTTCTCCTTCGCCGACATCCTGCAGCTGATCTCGCTGCAGCGGAAGACAGGTGTCCTGACCCTGCGAACCGCCGAGAACCTGGTCACCGTGTCCTTCCAGGACGGGTGCATCGTCGGCGCCTCGACTCTCAATCAGCACACCGAGGACATGATCGGCCTCATTCTCCTCAAACGGGGTGAGGTGACGAAGGCCGAGCTCGAGGGAGCCCTGCGGCGGCAGGAGGAAACACTGCAGCGCCTGGGCCGGATCCTCATCGACCACCACGTCGTGCCGGTCGAGACGGTGCGAGTGGCGCTCCAGCAGCAGATCCTGCAGATCGTGTATCGCGTGTTCCGCTGGACGGACGGGGAGTACCACTTTTCGCAGGAGACGGACATCGACTACGACCGCGATCTCCTGCAGCCTATGGCCGCCGACTCCATCATCATGGAGGGCGCCCGGATGACCGACGAGTGGCCCTTCATAGACCAGCGGATCCCCAGCCGCGAGGTCATCCTCCGCAAGGTGGACCCGGCGCGGCGGCTCGAGGTGGTCGAGCAGCGGGGCGGTCTCTACTCGGACCTCGAGTTCAGCTTCACCGCGGGCGACGGTGGACAGAACGCGGATGCCCTGCGGGAGCACCAGGTCAGCGAGAGCCAGATGGTCGTCTACCCCCTGGTCAACGGCACGAACTCGGTCGGCGACATCATTCTCGAGAGCACCCTGATCGAGTTCGAGACCTGCAAGGCGCTCGCGGAGCTCCTCGACCGCGGGATCATCCGCGAAGCGACCCAGGAGGAGGTCGCGCGCGAGCTGCGGCGCGGCATCGCGCAGACCGCGCCGCCGCGATTCAGCTTCACCTCGCTGCCCTGGCTCGCGTTACCGTTCCTGGTGCTGCTCGGCTTCTCGCTGACCGTCATCCCGCGCAACCCGATCAACCCGGGCTTCGAGCTGCGGCAGGAGGTCTGGAACCGCCGCGTGCTGGAGAGCCTGTCGTGGATCGGGCTCGATCGCGTGGCGCGCGAGGCGGAGACCTCGTACTACCTCAACGGCATCTACCCGGCCGACATGGCCGAGCTCGCCAGCGCCGTCCCCGGCCGGGTTCCGACGGACCCCTGGGGCCGCCAGTACCGCCTCGTGAGCCGCGGCGGCAAGCTGCTGGTCACCGGCGCTGACGCCGCCGGAAGGCCGGCACCGCGGCTGATCCTCAGCCACAACCTCGCCTGGGAGGGCAGCGGCCAACGCGGCGGGCGCCCGGTCGGTCCGGGCGTTCAGATTGTCGACTGACCGGGCCCACAACCGCGAGTGCTGCATGCCCTCTCGAGCTCCGACGGGAGCTCTTTTCCCGGAAAATAGTTGACAAAGAGTTACTCAGGTTTTAAATTCATGCGTGGATCGGATACTTGAGGAGGATTGAATCATGTCTAAAGTCATCGGCATCGATCTCGGCACGACCAACTCGGTCGTGGCGGTGATGGAAGGTGGCAAGCCGGTGGTCATCCCCAACCAGGAGGGCAATCGGACAACCGCGTCGGTCGTCGGGTTCGCGGGCACCGGCGAGCGGCTCGTCGGCCAGGTCGCCAAGCGGCAGGCGGTCACCAACCCGGAGAAAACCGTGTCGTCGGTCAAGCGCTTCATGGGCCGGCGCTTCGACGAGGTCTCGGAGGAGATCAGGACCGTGCCGTACCACGTCGTCAAGGGGGACAACGAGACCGCCCGCATCGACATCGACGGCAAGATCTACTCGCCCCCCGAGATCTCGGCCATGATCCTGCAGAAGCTGAAGGCCGCCGCCGAAGACTATGTCGGAGGCAAGATCGAAAAGGCGGTGATCACGGTCCCGGCGTACTTCAACGACGCCCAGCGGCAGGCGACCAAGGACGCCGGCCAGATCGCCGGGCTGCAGGTCCTGCGGCTCGTCAACGAGCCGACCGCAGCGGCCCTCGCCTACGGGCTCGACAAGAAGTCCGACGAGACCATCGCCGTTTTCGACTTCGGCGGCGGGACCTTCGACATCTCGATCCTCGATGTCGGGACCGGAGTCGTCGAGGTGAAGTCGACCAACGGCGACACCCACCTCGGCGGCGATGACATTGACCAGCTCGTGATCGAGTGGCTGGTCAGCGAGTTCAAGAAGGACCAGGGAGTCGACCTGGCGAAGGACCGGATGGCGCTGCAGCGTCTGAAGGAAGCTGCGGAGAAGGCGAAGATGGAGCTCTCCTCGACGATGGAGACCGACATCAACCTGCCCTTCATCACCGCCGACGCCGCGGGCCCGAAGCACCTCAACCTGCGGCTCTCGCGCTCCAAGTTCGAGCAGATGATCGAGCCGCTGGTGCAGAGGACGCTGGAACCGTGTCGTTTGGCGCTCAAGGACGCCGGTCTGGAGGCCAAGGACGTCGACGAGGTCGTGCTGGTCGGCGGCTCGACCCGGATCCCGATGGTGCAGAAGCTGGTCAGCGACTTCTTCGGCAAGGAGCCCCACAAGGGCGTCAACCCGGACGAGGTCGTGGCGGTCGGCGCCGCCGTTCAGGCGGGGGTGCTCGCCGGCGAGGTCACCGACGTCCTGCTGCTCGACGTCACGCCGCTGTCGCTCGGCGTGGAGACTCTGGGCGGCATCACCGACGTCGTGATCGAGCGCAATACGACGATCCCGGTGCGCAAGACCAAGGTCTACTCGACCGCGGATGACAACCAGAACCAGGTCGAGATCCACGTTCTGCAGGGCGAGCGGACGATGGCCTCCGACAACCGGACCCTCGGCCGCTTCCACCTCGTCGGGATTCCACCCGCACCGCGCGGCATGCCGCAGATCGAGGTCTCCTTCGACATCGACGCCAACGGCATCCTGCACGTGTCCGCCAAGGACCGGGGTACGGGCCAGGAGCAGAGGATTCAGATCACCAGCTCCTCCGGCATCTCCGAGCAGGAGATCAAGAACATGGTCGAGCAGGCGAAGACCCATGCGAGCGATGACGAGAGCAAGCGCAAGGAGATCGAGACACGTAACCGCCTCGACAGCCTCATCTACTCGACCGAGAAGCTGGTCGCCGACAACCGCGCCAAGCTGCCGGCCGCCGAGGCCTCGGCAGTCGACAGCGCACTCGGCGACGCCAAGAAGGCCCTCGAAGGAGGGTCGATGAAGGAGATGGAGAAGGCGCACGAGCGTCTGACCCAGGCCAGCCACAAGGTGGCTGCGGTTCTCTACCAGACTGCTGGCGCGGGCGCGGGCGCGGGGGCGAGCGGCGAGGCGGCCGCGGGAGCAGCCGCGGGCCCGGCCGAGGACGAGGTCATCGACGCCGAGTACGTGGACGTCGACGCCGACGAGAAGAACTGAGGGGGGCGCGGGCGGCTGCGGCGGCCGCTGGCCAACGGGCCGGGGCCGACCGCAGCGACCGGCGGCCGGATGATAGAGTGGAGGCACGACTCCGGTCCTGAGACCGCGCCCCGAGCCGTTGCCGGCGGGGAGGCGCCATGGCGCGGCACGCCGGCGTGGTCGAGGCCTCACGGAGTCGTCGCAGCCTGCTCGGGAGGCACATGAAGGCGAAGCAGAAGTACCGCATGATCTCGTGGGTCGCGGAGAAGTACAACGTCCACCCGCAGACCCTTCGCCTGTGGGAGCGCGAGGGCCTCCTGCAGCCGGTGAGGTCGCAGGGCAACACCCGGCTGTATGACGACGAGGCCTGCGAAAAGCTCGAGGTGATCCTCACCCTGACCCGCGACCTCGGCGTCAACCTCGCGGGCGTCGACATCATTCTCAACCTGAAGCAGCAGATCGAACGGCTGCAGCAGGAGAACGAGGCGTTGACGGCGATGATCCGGCGCACGGTGCAGCAGCACACCCAGGTGCCCCGCTACCATTCGCTGGTCAGGGTCGAGAGCACGACCCTGAAGGTCATGGACGAGGAATGACCCAGCGCGGCGGCGGCACCCCGGATGCAGAGGTGGCGACCCTCCGCCGCTACCTGAAGGAGATCGCGAGGTACCCCCCGATCGACCACCGGCGCGAGGTCGAGCTCGCCGAGGCGATCCAAACGGGCGACGAGGACGCCCTCAAGGAGCTCGTCGAGGCGAACCTGCGCTTCGTCGTCGCCTATGCCAAGCGCTACCGCAACCCGAACGTCTCGTTCCTCGATCTGATCCACGAGGGCAACCTGGGTCTGATCCAGGCGGCCAAGAAGTACGACCCGTCCCAGGACGGCCACGACGTCAAGTTCATCACCTATGCCGTGTGGTGGATCCGCCAGGCGATCCTGCACGCCCTGGCGGAGCACGCCGGTTCCTTCCGCCTGCCTCAGAAGCAGGCCAACGCTCTCTACCGGCTGGAGAGGATCCGTTCTCTCCTCGGCGAGCGCTTCGGGCGGGCGCCGACCGAGGGTGAGCTCTCGGAGGAGCTCGGGATGTCGATCGAGGACGTCCGCGTCCTGACCCGAGCCTCCCGGAGCTCGCTGTCCCTCAACGAGCCGGTCGACTCCGAGGGCGAATCGGAGCTCGGCGACCTGCTCGAGCAGACCGGCATTCCGGACACCGACGAGCTGCTGCTGCGCAAGAGCTTCACGCAGGCGGTGAGCGACGCCCTCGCCGACCTGCCGGAGCGCGAGCGGCGGGTGCTCGCGCTGCGGTTCGGCATCGACGACGACCAGCCGAAGACGCTGCGCGAGATCGGAGAGATCATGGACCTCTCCCGCGAGCGCGTCCGGCAGATCGAGAGCCGGGCGCTCAACAAGCTCCGCCGCTCGCACACGCGCCACTCGCTGCAGGGATTACGTTCGAACGTTTCACGTTGAAACGTTGCGCGACCTCACGCCGAACCATCGTGCGCAGCCTCCGCGTGCTCAACGTTCGAACGTTCAACGTGCAAACGTTTTAACGATGCTCTCGCCTCGCATCGTCGAACTCGTCATCGGGCGGCTCCGGGGCTGCCGCCGCTCGTTGTCCCCGCTTCACGACGCGGGTGCCGGCGAGGATGTCGTGCAGCGCGAGCCGATCGGACCGCAGCACCATCATGAGGTGGCCCCACTCGAAGGTCAGCGAGCTGACGCAGTAGGCC
>JALOKS010000012.1 GCA_025456385.1 Thermoanaerobaculales bacterium
TTCCTGATCGGTCTCGAGCTGCAGCCGACCCTGCTGTGGCGCCTGCGGGGCTCGATCCTCGGCCTCGGGGGCCTGCAGGTCGTCGCGACCACCGTGCTGCTGAGCGGCGTCGCGGTCGCGGTCGGCCTGGACTGGCGGAGCGCTGCGGCGGTCGGCCTCATCCTGTCGCTGTCGTCGACGGCGATCGTGATGCAGACCCTGGAGGAGAAGGGCCTGGTCAAGACCGACGGCGGGCGCAGCTCCTTCGCGGTGCTGCTCTTCCAGGACCTGGCGGTGATCCCGATGCTGGCCCTGCTGCCCCTGCTCGCGGTCGGCCGGCAGGGGGCGACGGGCGACGCCGGAGGGCACGCCGGGTCGTGGGTCGAGGGCCTACCGGGCTGGGGAGCGGCGCTGGTAGTCGCGGGCGCGGTGGCGGCGATCGTGCTCGCCGGCCGCTTTCTCGTCCGGCCGGCGTTCCGGTTCATCGCCCGGGCCAGGGTCCCGGAGATCTTCACGGCCGCGGCCCTGCTCCTGGTGATCGGCATCGCACTGCTGATGTCCAAGGTCGGCCTCAGCCCCGCGCTCGGCACCTTCCTCGCCGGCGTCGTGCTGGCCACCTCCGAGTACCGGCACGAGCTCGAGGGCGACATCGCTCCCTTCAAGGGCCTGCTCCTCGGGCTGTTCTTCATCGCCGTCGGCGCGGGGATCGACTTCGCGCAGGTCGTGAGCCGTCCGCTGCTGATCGGCGCGCTGGTCTTCGGCCTGATGAGCCTCAAGGCCGTGGTCCTGGCCGCGCTCGGTCGGGCGTTCCGCCTGGCCCGCGACCAGAACCTGCTCTTCTCCTTCGCGCTCTCGCAGGCGGGAGAGTTCGCGTTCGTGCTCTTCTCGTTCGCGACCCAGCAGGGTGTCCTGCCGCTCGAGCTGACCACGCCCCTGGTCGCGACCGTCGCCCTGACGATGGCGATCACGCCGCTGGTCATGCTCGTCAACGAGCGCCTCGTGCAGCCGCGCTTCGGGACCCGCGAGCGGCCCGTGGGCGAGCCCGACGCCATCGACGAGGCGCACCCCGTGATCATCGCCGGCTACGGCAGGGTGGGGACCGTCGTCGGCCGGCTGCTGCGCGCGAGCGGCATCGGGACCACGGTGCTCGAGATCGACTCCGACCAGGTGGACATGCTGCGGCGCCTCGGCCACAAGGTCTTCTACGGCGACGCCTCGCGCCTCGACCTGCTGCGCGCTGCGGGCGCCGGCTCGGCGCGGGTCCTGGTGATCGCCCTCGACGATCCGGAGCGCATCCTCGAGCTTGCCGAGACCGCCCGCAAGCACTTCCCGCAGCTCACGATCCTGAGCCGCGCGCTCGGACGGACCCACGCCTACGAGCTGCTCGAGAGCGGCTTCGACCGCATCTACCGGGAGACCCTCGACAGCTCGATCACGATCGGCGTCGACGTCCTCAAGGAGCTCGGCATGCCGGCCTTCGAGGCGTTGCGACGCGCCCGCCGCTTCCGTCGCCACGACGAGGCCGTGCTGCGCGAGCTCGCCGGGCAGCGGACCGATCAGGCGGCCTACATCCACCTCGCCCGCCAGCAGGCCGAGGCCCTCGAGCTGGTGATGGCGAGCGACCCCACCGACCTGGGTCAGCTCATCGACCAGGCCTGGGACTCGGACGCATTGCGGCGCGAGGCCGGTCCCGAGCGGCCTCCGGGCCGGGTCACGGAGTGACCGCCCCGACGGCTGCCGCGCCGGCGCTGCAGATCCGTCCCCTCGCGCCTCAGGCCGGCCACAGCCAGCCGAAGACTCCGCCCGTGAGCAGCCCGTAGACGAGGCCGTCGAAGCTGTGCTTGAGCACCATGCTCCAGGGCTTCATCTTCCAGATGCCGTCGGAGAGGTGGGCGAGGGCGAAGGCCATGAAGGCCGTGCAGCCAGCGACCCGGAAGACCTGCAGGTAGGGGGTGCCGGCGGCGAGGGTCCGGCTGGCGATGTAGGCGACGAAGAGGCCGACCAGCAGGCAGTAGGCGAACCACAGCGCGAGCGCGGGGCCCATCGTCGGCGGTCCGCTCGGGTTGACGTTCATGGTGCCCACCGGGCCGCGCTCGAACTTCTCCACCATGGCGGGCGTCGAGCACTCTTTCGGGTCGCTGGCGTAGGGAAACATGTAGAAGCCCGGGCTCGGCCCGGCGGCGCCGAGCGCCGCGAGGACAGTATCCTCGTCGGGCAGCCGACGGTACTCGCGGTTGTGGTACTTCAGGGCCATGTGGAGGATCGAGCTGGCGACGAACACCACCACCGCGGCGAGCAGGATCGGGAGCCAGAGGGCGCCGAGACTGACCATGGGTGCCTCCGTTCTGTGACTCGTTCTCGATGACTGGCCCCAGCTTATAGCAGCCCGCGCCGACAGCGTCCAGTAGAATCCCGGGGCGCGCGGGGATTCGAGATTCTGAACCAGACGGGGGGGGTGTCATGGCGCAGAGCTTCGGGTGGAGTCGCGTCGGATCGGTCGCGACGGCGGCGCTTCTGGCCGCTGCGGGTTTTGTCGGCGAGGGCTTCGCGGTGGGCCTCGGCTTCGAGCAGCTGGCCGCCCTGCGGGCGGTGCGCGAGGCGGCGATCTCCCCCGACGGCAGCCAGATCGCCTACGCCCTCGAGGTGCCGCGGCGGCCCGGCGTCGACCCGGACGGCCCGGCCTGGCGCGAGCTGCACGTCGTCGCTGCGGCCGGCGGCCAGGCCCGGGTCTACGTCGGCGGCGAGGTCAAGGTGTCGACGATCCGCTTCTCGCCCGACGGCCGCCTGATCACCTACCTCGCGGCCCGCGGCGACGATGAGCACGCCGCGCTGTGGGCGATCCCGCTCGCCGGCGGCGAGTCGCGGCGCCTGCTCGGCTTCACCACCGAGATCCGCGACTACCGCATCTCGCCGGACGGCGCGACCGTGGCCTTCGTCGCCGCCGAGCCGGAGGCCGAGGCGAGGACGAAGGCGCGCGAGGCCGGCTTCACGCAGGAGGTCTTCGAGGAGGACTGGGCGCCGGCAAGGGTCTGGCTGGCGCCGCTGCCGGCCTTCGCCCCGGCGGTGGCCGATCCCGCCGCGGCCGCCGGTCCTCCCGCCGAGCCGCGGGCGCTCGCGCTCGACGGCTCCGCCTTCCATGTCCGCTGGAGCCCCGACGGCGCGCTCCTCGCGGTCGACCTCGCGCCGCGGCCCCTGGTCGACGACGAGTACATGCACCGCCGGGTGCACGTCGTCGAAGCCGCGACGGGCGCCGTCACGGCGCGCCTCGACAACCCCGGCAAGCTCGGCGAGTTCGCCTTCAGCCCGGACGGCCGCCACCTGGCGTTGATCTCGGCCGCCGACCGCAACGACCCCTCCGCCGGCCGCCTGCTGGTCGCGCCCGCCGGCGGCGGTCCGCTGCGCGACGTCCTGCCGGCGCTCGAGGGCGACGTCGTGGCCTTCGCCTGGCAGGACCCCGAGACGCTGATGTTCCTCGCCGACGAGGGCGAGGAGTCGCGTTTCGCGGAGGTCGACCTGGCGAGCGCCGCCGTGAAGACCCACGCGAGCTCGACGGGCAGCGGCGCGCTGCGCGCGCCGATCATGAGCGGCCTGAGCCTCGCCGCCGACGGCCGGCGCGCGGCCCTGGTCGGAGACTCGCCCTCCCACCCGGCCGAGGTCTTCGTCATGGGTCACGGCGATCCCGCACCGCGCCGCCTCGGCGACAGCAACCCCTGGCTCGCGGCGGTCGAGCTCGCGCCGCAGGAGGTCTTCGCGTACCAGGCGCGGGACGGGCTGCCGCTGCGCGGCGTGCTGCTGCGGCCCCTCGCGGCGCCCGCCGGTCCGGCGCCTCTCCTGCTGATGGTCCACGGCGGGCCCGAGGCCCATCGCAGCAACGGCTGGCTGAGCTCGTACGGCGCACCGGCGCAGATCGCGGCGGCGGGCGGCTACGCGGTGTACTTCCCGAACTACCGCGGCAGCACCGGTCGCGGCGTCGCCTTCTCGAAGCTCGGCCAGGGCGATGCGGCGGGAGCCGAGTTCGACGACCTGGTGGATGCGGTCGACGCGCTGATCGCAGCCGGCGTCGCCGACCGCGACCGGGTCGGGATCACCGGCGGCTCCTACGGAGGCTACGCCACCGCCTGGTGCGCGACGCGCCACAGCGAGCGCTTCAGGGCCGGGGTGATGTTCGTCGGCATCTCGAACGAGATCTCCAAGGGCCTCACCACCGAGATCCCGGTCGAGGACCGCGAGGTGCACACCCTCGCCGACCCCTGGACGAAGTGGCAGTTCCGCCTCGAGCGGAGCCCGATCTTCCACGCCGAGAAGTCCCGGACCGCCCTTCTGATCGCCGGCGGCACCGCCGACACCCGCGTGCACCCCGCGCAGAGCCTGCAGCTCTACCGCGCCCTCAAATTGCTCGGCAGGGCGCCGGTGCGCTACGTGCGCTACCCGGGCGAGGGCCACGGCAACGCCCGCGCCGCCTCGCGCGACGACTACGCGCGGCGGCTGATGCGCTGGATGGACCACTTCGTCAAGGAGGGCCGGCCCGGTCTGCCGCCGTGGGAGCTCGGGACCGGGCCCGCCGCGGCGTCGCCCCCGGACGAGGGCTGAGTCAGAAACGCAGCAGCGCCGCCGCCCAGTGGAAGCCGGCGCCGAAGGCGGTGAGCAGGACCAGGTCGCCGGACCTGATGCGCCCCTGCGCTCGGGCCTCCCAGAGGGCGAGCGGAACCGACGCCGAGCCGGTGTTGCCGTAGTGCTGGACGTTGACGAACATCGTCTCGTCGCCGACCCCGAGGTTCTTCTGCACGGCCTTGATGATGCGCAGGTTGGCCTGGTGGGGGACCACCAGGGCGAGCTCGCCGACCGCGACCCCGGCATCCTCGAGCACCTGGCGGGAGGCGGCGCTCATGCGGTTGACGGCCTCCTTGAAGACCTCGCGGCCGTTCATGACGATGTTCTGGTGCTCGCGCCGGCTGACCGCCTCCTCGGTCACCGGCCGCCGGGTGCCGCCGGTCTCCAGACAGAGGATCGCCGAACGGCTGCCGTCGGTGCCGGCCGTGCAGGCGAGCACCTCGGCCAGCGGCTCCCCGGGGCCGATCACCGCCGCCCCGGCGGCGTCGCCGAAGAGCACACAGGTCGCGCGGTCGCTCCAGTCCATGATCCGGGTCAGCAGCTCGACCCCGACGAGCAGCACGCACCGGTTGCCGACCGCGGCCCGCGAGCGGGCGATGTCGAGGCCGAAGACGAAGCCTGCGCAGCCGCTGCCCGCCATGTCGAAGGCCGGCACCTCGCGGGCGCCGAGCCGCGTCTGCAGGTAGGAGGCGGTGTCGGGCAGGAAGACCTCGGGGGTGTCGGTGGCGACGATGATCTCGTCGATCGCATCGACGCCGAGGCCGGCGTCCTCGAGGGCGCGCCGCGCCGCGGCCTCGGCGAGATCGACGGTGGACTGCGCGGGATCCGCGATCCGCCGCGTCGAGATTCCGGTGCGGCTGTGGATCCACTCGTCGGTGGTGTCGACCCACGCCGCCCACTCGCTGTTGCGCATGACCCGCTCGGGCACGTAGGCGCCGAGCCCCAGGATGCCGGTCCGAGCTCGTTTCATCGACCGCGGTCCCTCCAGCGGCCGGGAGTGTACAGCGAATTGATCTCAAGACAAAGGACATCGCGAGCCCCCTGGCGCGGGCGATCCCGGCGGCGTAGAGTCACCGCTCATGGCGGCTCCCGGCCCTCTCCTCAAAGCGGCGACCGTCGCCCTCCTGGTCGCGGTCTGGGGCACGACCTGGGCGGCAATCCGCATCTCGCTCCGCGGCTTTCCGCCCCTGACCGGAGTCGCGATCCGCTTCGCGATCGCCGGCGGGCTGCTGCTCGTGGTCGCGCGCGCGATGGGCACCCCGTTGGCGCCGATCCACCGCGGCGAGCGCTGGCTGCGCCTCCTGCACGCCCTGTGCTCGTTCTGCATCTCCTACGGAGTTGTCTTCTGGGCCGAGCAGTGGGTGCCGTCTGGCCTGGCATCGGTGCTGTTCGCCGCCTTTCCGCTGCTGGTCGTCGTTCTCGGCCACTTCACGCTCCCCAGCGAGCGCATGACGGCCCCGGTCGTCGCCGGCACCCTGCTCGGCTTCGCCGGCATCGCCACGATCTTCGCCGAGGACTTCGACCTGCTCGGCGGCGAGCAGGTGCTGAGGGCGGCGCTGGTTCTGCTCGTGGCGCCCCTGGCCTCCGCGGTGGCCGTGATCGCGGTCAAGAGGTGGGGCCACGGCATCCACAAGGTGCCCTTCAACGCGAGCGCGATGGTGAGTGGCGCGGCCGTGATGGCTGGTGTCGCCGCTGCCGCCGAGCATGGTCGGCCCGTCGAGCCCGGAACCTGGCCGGTCCTCGCCCTGATCTATCTGGCGGTCGCGGGCACCGCCCTCACGTTTCCGCTCTACTTCTGGCTCCTCGAGCACATGCGCGCACGAGATCTCGCCCTCATCAACTTCGGCACTCCGGTCGTGGCGCTCTGCCTCGGGGTCGCCTTCCTCGGTGAGCCGCTGGGCACGAGGGTGCTCGTCGGCTCCGCCCTGGTGCTCGCCGGCGTGGTCCTGGCCACGCGGACCTCGCGGCCGGACTGAATCGGGCTCGAAGCCGGCAGCCGGTGGAATCTCCGGCGCGGCCGCGGCGTTGGGCCGCTGAGAGGGGGCACACCATCATGCAGAATGTGTTGTCGTCGGCGGCGCTCGGAGGCATGGTGCTGGTTGCGGCGGCGTGCGGGGCTGCTGCCGACGGCGCCGCGAGGAGCTCGGAGCCGAAGACCACGAAGGACGGCGCGGCACGCGCTGTCATCGACCAGACGGTGCAGACCCTGCAGGGCGAGAGCCTCGACCTCGCCACCTTCCGCGGCCGGCCGATGCTGATCGTCAACACCGCCTCGCAGTGCGGCTACACGCCGCAGTACGCCGGCCTGCAAAAGCTCCATGAGACCTACGGCGAGCGGGGCCTGGTCGTGATCGGCTTCCCGTCGAACGACTTCGGCGGGCAGGAGCCGGGAACGGCGGAGGAGATCGCCAGCTTCTGCCGGCTCAACTACGGGGTGAGCTTCCCGATGATGGCCAAGGTCCGCACCAAGGGCCCCGAGCAGGACCCGGTCTATCGGACCCTGACCACCGAGACCGGGGAGGGCATCCGCGGCGAGATCAGGTGGAACTTCACCAAGTTCCTGATCGACCGCGACGGCCGGGTAGTGGCCCGCTTCGAGCCGGGCGTCGAGCCGACGGATCCGAAGCTGACCGCGGCGATCGAGGCCCTTCTGCCGGCGAGCTGAGCCCCGTCACCCCGCTTCGGGTCGGAAATCGGCGGTGTCGAACCAGGTACCGGAGCCGCTCACCAGGTCGAGCTCGGCCTGCACCACCGCGAGGTGGCCCTCCTCGATCTCGACGAAGCGCTCGAACAGGCGCTTGCCGTCGGCGTCGAGAGTGGCGACCATCTGCTTGTAGAAGACGCTGGTCTCGCGTTCCGCGTCGAGGGCCTTGTGCAGGCTCTCGAGCTCGACCCCGCCTCCTCCTCGGCTCCCGCCGCCGGCGAGGGTCGCGCGCAGGCGCGCGGCGCCGGCTTCGATGGCGGCCGGCGAGCCGAGCTGGCTGCCGAGCTCGTGGACCCTGATCGCGCCGCCGGCGCGCCACTCCTCGAGACGCTCGCGGAGGTAGCGGATGTGCCCCATCTCTTCCTCGCACAGGGTCGAGAAGACCCGGCGGGCGACCTCGTGCTCGCTGCTCGCCGCGGCCTCGGCGTAGATCGCGTGCACCCGGCTCTCGAACCTGATGGCGGTGACGATGGCCTGCTCGAGGTTCACGGGCTCCCCCCTGAATCGTTCGCGGCGATTATGCCGCATCGTGCCGTGGGCGGGGGCCCTCGCGGAGGCGAGCGCGGCGCCAGGCGGCGGCCCCGCCCGGCCGGCCTGCCGCCGCTTGACTGCGCCTGTGTCTCAATCTACAATCCAGGCAGAACCAGCTGCGTGCCAAGGAGTGATCATGAAGGGACGCGGAGTGCTGCGCGGATCGCCCGCCGCCCGAGTCGTGCTCGGCAGTGCCCTCGTCGTCGCCCTGGGCCCCGGGGCGATTCCGGCCGCGGCCCAGGAAGGGCCGGGCATCCGCCTCTTCGGCGAGCTCAACCTCAACTTCCGGGACTCGCGCTTCGTCGAGCACCGCCTCAACGTGCCCTTCCCGCCGGAGTTCTGGGAGGCGGGGGACGACGCGGTCTACCTGCGGACCGTCGACGCGGGCTCGCACTACGAGCTGTCGGATGTCGAGGTCGGGCTCGATGCGGACTTCTCCGAGCGCTGGGCCGCACGGGTGCTCGTGCACGTCGAGGACCTCTACAACCGCAACCCGACCTCGATCGACGACCGCGTCTTCGTGCGCGAGTACTGGCTGCGCTACGGCAGGGTCGACCGCCGCCACCGCCCGCTGGAGCCCTGGGCGGGGTACCTGCAGCTCGGCAAGGCGCCGCGCTTCGCCAAGCAGACGGTGCGGCAGCTGGAAAGCTACGGCCTGTGGGGGACGGCGGTGAACCGCTTCGAGATCGTGCAGGCGCAGCTCGGCCTCAACCTCGGCGGCAGCCTCTACATGCGCGCGCAGGCGGGCATCGGCGCGCCGCTCTTCATGCGCGACCCCAACGCGCTGGCGGGGGACAACGGCACCTTCGACCGCGTGCCCGGCTTCGTCAACCCGATTTACAAGTCCGGCTTCCCGATCCTCTACGACGCGCGGCCGAAGAACTTCTCGACCGACGGCGAGACCGAGCTCGGCCTCGGCCTCGGATGGCGCGGCGCCGCCGAGGACGGGAAGCGGTCGCTCGATGCCATGCTGTGGTACTTCGAGCGCACGCTCGAGGACGCGCCCGACATCGAGGGCACCTTCTACCAGGGCGACCTCGACCTGCTGCGCGGCGCCGGCCTTCCGCTGCCCTTCTCCGGCGACCGCAAGTGGGAGGCCGGCCTCAACCTCGACTGGCGCCTCGGGCAGTGGCTCGGCTTCGCCCAGCTCGTGCAGCAGGACATCGCGGACCTCGAGCGCCGGGGCTTCGAGCTCGAGACGGCGTTCAACATCCCGGTGCCGCCGCTGTTCGCGGCCTGGGACGCACCGGTCCTCAACTGGATCCGGCCGGCGCTGCGTTACTCGGTGATCGACAACGAGTTCGCGGTGGCCGGCCCGTTCATCACGCCGTCCATGTTCTGGGACTGGCGGAAGCTCGATCTCGGCCTGCGCATCGGCATCGTGGCGAGCTCGGACCTCACGGTCGAGTACGCCTTCAACGAGCTCGAGCTCGCGAACGGCTCGACGCTCGAGCCCAACGAGTGGCTCGTCACCTGGCGCGTGTTCTGGTGAGGGCAGAGGGGAGAAGGGGCAGTGGGGCAGAGGGGAGAAGGAGCTGGGGTGCAGTGGTCGCAGGTTGCCCTCGATGATGAGCGCGTCGCCTCCGCCCCTTTTCCCATCCGCCCCTCTGCTCCTCTGCCCGTCTGCCCCCTTGCCCCTCACCACTCGGTGACCAGGATCTCGCGCAGGCTCTGATAGACCACCGTCGCCGAGGCCGGGCGGTGCAGCGGCTGCTTGGCGAGGCAGGCGGTGACGATCCGGTCGAGATCCTGGGGCACCTCGGCGCGCAGCTCGCGCAGCGGCGGCGGGACGACGTTGAGCTGCTGCTGGATCATCGCGCCCGCGGACTCGGCGCTGAACGGGATCCGACCGACGAACATCTCCCAGAGCACGATCCCGAGACTGTAGAGGTCGCTGTGGACGTCGAGCTCCTCGCCCCGGCACTGCTCCGGGCTCATGTAGGCCGGCGTGCCGATCACGATGCGGTCCTCGCCGACCTGTGAGCTGTCGCGGCCGCTCGAGACGCCGAAGTCCATGAGCTTCACCACCCCGTTCGGCAGCACCATGATGTTCTGCGGTTTGAGGTCGCGATGGACGATGCCCTCCGCGTGCACCGCGGCCAGCCCGCGGCACAGCTGCTTGGCGATCTGGAGGCCGGGAGCCAGGGCCAGCTTGCCGTGCTGCCGCAGGAGCTTGAGCAGGGTCATGCCGGGCACGTACTCCATGGACAGGCAGCGCAGGCCATCCGACTCCACGAGGTCGTGGACCCTGACGACGTTGGGGTGGGAGATCCGGCGGGCCAGGCGGACCTCCTGCTTGAGCTTGGCGACGCCCTCGGTGGCCTGAGCGAAGGCGCCTGGCAGCATCACCTTGAGCGCGACCTCCTCGTCGAGCTCGAGGTCGGACGCGCGGAACACGACGCCCATGCCTCCGCGGCCGAGCTCGGAGCGGATCGTGTAGCGGTCGCCGATGACGTCACCGACACCCGGCATGGGCTGCTCTCCTGCCGCGGCGGCCGTCTGGCGGACCGCCGTCGGCTGGCCGCCGGTTTCGCCGGCGCGCGCCCTCAGGTCGGCCAGCAGCTTCTCGAGCGCCGCCTTCTCGCGGAGCTCGTCGACCATGGCGGAAAAGGCGTTGGCGAGGACCCGGACCTCGCCCCCGCCCGTCGTCGGCAGCTGCAGCTCGAGTCGGCCGTCGCGGATGCTCTCGGCGCCGGCGGCGAGCTGGCGGAGCGGGCGCGCGATTCTCCGGCCGAGGACGAAGGAGGCGGGCAGCGACAGAGCGAGCATGAGCGAGCCGGCGATCATGAGGCCGCTTCGGATCTCGAAGAACGAGGCCATCTCCTCGCGGCGGGAGCGGGTCACGAGCAGCGAGGCGAGGACCTCGCCGCTCGAGCTTTCGATGGGCACCGCCAGGAGCTCGCGGTCGTCTCCGTCGAGGCGGACGGTCGTCGGTCCGAAGGGCCGCCGGCTGCCGAAGAGCTGCTGCGGTGCCTCGGCCGAGCCGAGCACCTCAGCAAGCAGGCCCGGGCCGTCGAGGCCGGGGCTCGCCAGGCTGAGGGAAGGCTGCACGGGCTCGCCCCTCCGGGCTGCGTCCACGACCAGTGCGAGCTCGCCCCGGGTCAGGGCCTGCAGTCTGGCGAGGATCTCGGCGTCGTAGGGGAAGGTGACGGCCAGCACGCCCTCGAGCTGCGCGCCATCGCCCTCGCCGGAGATCACCGGCGCCGCCGCGACCACCGCCAGCGCGTCGCGTTCGCGGATGAAGGCGGTCGTCCCCTGCCAGGTGTCGAGAACCGAGGCCACCCAGCCGACCCCCGCGAAGGCTTGGCCGACGCCGCTTCCGTCCGTGCGGTCGGAGCGCGCCAGCACGCGGCTGAAGCGATCGAAGAGGAAGACCGTGCCGGCCTCCTGGAGCATGGTCGGGGCGTCCTCGACGGCGAAGCTGAGGCGGGTCGAGAGATCGACCTCGTCGGCGAAGATCGCCTGCGTACCGGGCTCGCGGGCCAGTGACTGGACCTGCTCGAGAGCGGCCTTGGCGCGGCTGGAGGCATAGCCGGCGAAGACCTCGGGGACGCGGGCGAGGTCCTCGCGGATGTCGCGCTCCGCGACCACGGAGGAGCGCCAGGCTGCGATCAGCACCGTCAGCGCCAGCGTGACCGCGAGCAGGGCCGCGGCGAGCAGGAAGAACTGCAGACCCAGCCCGAGCCCGCCCCGCCGCGAGCCTGACGGCAGTCGGTCGAGGAGAGCCTCGGTCTGGGCCAACGTCACGAGCGGGTCGGCGGTGACGCGGCGGGTGACCTCAGTATCGGAATTCGTCGTCATCTGGCGGCGGGTACTCCTTCCCGTGTTTGTTGAGGTGCGGCGCCTCGCGCCAGCTCGAGATGTCGAGCTCCACCTCCAGCTCCGTCGTCCTCCCGGCGCTGACGACCGCGTCGCGCGACCAGAGCCCGCCGCGGACGTTCCAACCCTCGACCCGGCGCGCGCCGGTCGGGATGCCGTCGAGACGGATCGTGCCCCCGCCGTCGCCGACTCCGTGGTGCCGGGAATCGACGACCATCAGGTAGGCGGACATCTGCGGGTGGATGTTGCAGTAGACCTGCACCAGCCCCGGCTGGTCGAAGCGCACCGTTTTCGACCGGCCCCCTCGGTACAGCCCGAGGTCGAAGGCCTTCGGCCGCGACAGGCTGAAGACGTTGTGAAACACGCGGTCGAAGTTCGGGAAGCCCACCGTGGAGCCGACCGCCGCCACCGCGACCCGGGGTTGGAACTGCTTGCCGCGTTGGGCGATCGCGAGCTCGGGGGTGGTCAGGCCGGCGGCCGGGAACTCCGGCAGCCATGCCACCGAGTCTGCTCCCGGCAGGCGCTCCGAGCCCCGTCGCAGGACGACGCCGATCCGCAGCGCGCCGCGCGGAACCGGGGTCGGGGTGCGTGCTGCGGCGGCGGGGGCGACAGCGGCTGGCGGGGTGGGGCCGCTGCCGCGCGCGGTGACGGCCGCCGGCGGCAACGCCAGCAGGGCGGCTCCCGTCGCCACCGCAGTCAGCCCGCGTGAGAGGCGTTCCGCCATCGTTCTCCAGCCCGGCCGCACCCGCGCTCGGCCTGTTCCCGAGATTGAGTATCTGTCGAGATGATAGCGCGGACCCCCGGCGGCGTCCAGGACGAGGGGCGACCGAGGGTCCGCCGCCACCGGCCGACGCGGGGTTCGGACGGCGCGTCACTCCCATCACCGGAGCTGCGCGGCCGGGTCGAACGAAGGCTCGGCGCGGCAGGCGCCTGGCGCGACGCCGGCGCTCCGCGAGGGCTCGGCGTGGTCGCGAGCTCAGCGCTCGGGGCTGTCGTCGGCCGCGGGCTCGAGCGCGCCGAGCCCGCCGTCCTCGTACACCTCGGGATCGGTCGTCAGCTCCTGCCCGCAGGTCGGGCAGACCGGTTGCAGCGGCTGGCCCTCCTGTGCCAGGTGCCAGTCCGCGTACTCCTCGCCGCACTTCGGACAGTGGACCTCGATCAATTCGGCAGCGGAGCGCATGATGCCTCCCTTCTCCCGGTGAGGTTGTGTCCCACTCCTCAATATAGGTCGCAGCGGCGCCGGTCGCACGTCGGGCGTGGCCGAGGCGGCGAGCTGGCGCTCACGGCCCGATGCCGGCGCCGTCGAGGCGGCGCAGGCGACGGTGGAGGTCGAGGCTGTAGACGCCGAGGGCGATCCAGATCAGGCCGAAGCTCGCCGCGTGGGCGGGGGTGAAGGGCTCGTGGAAGATCAGCACCGCCTGCAGGAAGGTGAGGGTCGGCGAGAGGTACTGCAGCAGGCCGGTGGTGGACAGCGCGATGCGCCGAACGCCGAGCGTGAAGAGGATCAGAGGGACGGCGGTGACCGCCCCGGAGAGGACGAGCAGGAGGTCGGTCGCGGGCCCCTGGTGGCCGAGCGCCGCGGCGCCGCGGTGCTCCTGGAGGGCCAGGAATGCGAGCGCGAGCGGGGCCAGGGCGGCGGTCTCGAAGCCGAGACCCACCACCGCGTCCGCGCTGACCGTCTTGCGCAGGAGCCCGTACAGTGCGAAGGAGGCGGCGAGGGCCAGCGACACCCACGGCAGGCTCCCGAGGTGCACGGTGAGGACCGCGACCGCCGCCGCGGCCAGACCCACCGCCAACCACTGGAGCCGGTTCAGGCGCTCGCGGAGGACGCCCAGGCCGAGCACGACGTTCACCAGCGGGTTGATGTAGTAGCCCAGGGCGGTGTCGAGCACGCGGTCGGCGTTGACCGCCCACACGAAGAGCCCCCAGTTGACCGCGATCAGAACGGTGGACGCCGCGAGCGCCGCCGCCGTGCCGGCGTCCTTGGCCGCGGTTCGCAGCGCGGGCCAGTGCCCGCGCAGACTCATCCAGCCCGCGACGAAGACGAAGCCCCAGATCACGCGGTGGGCGAGGATCTCCGCCGCAGGAACCTGGCGCAGGGCCTTCCAGTACGCCGGGGTCAGGCCCCAGAGGACGAAGGCCGCCGCGGCGTACGCGAGCCCCAACCTGGTTTCACGACTCACGGTGCACCGGCCCCCACCACCGCGCGAACGCCCGCTGCTCGGAGAAGCTTCCCGCCCGCGGTCCGCAGGCCCTCAGGCTCTTTGGGTCACACCCGCCGCGGCGACGGGATCTCGAAGGTGCCGTCGAGGCGCGCGACGAGCTCCTCGTAACGCCGCTCGAGCGCGTCCTGCTCGGCCGCGAAGGCCTTTTCGTCCAGCTCGCCGCGGTCGCGGCGGGCGCGGAGGGCGGCGCGCTGGATCTCGTGCCAGCGCTCGGGGTCGAAGTTGTAGGTCATCCTCCGGTCCTCGCCGCGCGCGTCAGCGCTCGCGCCCAGCCGCTCCCTGCCGAGCCGTCGTCAGTCCGCCGGGGTCGTCGTCGGCCGGCCGTTGAACGCCGGTGCGATGCCCATCTCCTCGAGCAGGTGGTCCGCGCTGTCGACCCGGTCCATCACCCACAGCATGTAGCGCACGTCGGCGTGGATCGAGCGCGTGACCGCGGGCAGGAAGTCCCAGTCCGAGATCATGCTCTCCCAGTTGCCGTCGAAGAGCAGGCCCACGAAGCGCCCGTGCCCGTCGAGGGTGGCGGAGCCCGAGTTGCCGCCCGTGGTGTCGACGTCGGAGAGGAAGTTCACCGGCAGCGAGCCCAGCTTCTTCGAGGCGTAGGGGCCGTAGTCGGCGGCGGCGACCGCTTCGAGCAGGGACGCCGGCGCATCGAAGGGCTCGACACCGGTCGTCTTGGCGGCCACACCCTCGGCGGTCGTGAAGGGCAGGTAGAGGACCCCGTCCCGCGGCGCATAGCCCGTGACCTGGCCGAAGGTCACCCGCATGGTGCCGTTGGCGTCGGCGTAGATCTCGGTTCCGCGGGCGGCCTCGAAGGCGAGCATCGCGTCCATGAAGCGGGGCCGGGCGGCGAGCAGGCGCCCGTCCAGGGCCTCCTCGCGGGCTTCGAGCTCGAGCCAGGCGGGGTGGAGGGCCACGGCGAGGCGCACGAAGGGGTCCTCGCTGGCCTCGAGCGTCGCGCGATCGAGGTCGAGGAGGGCGAGCCGGGCGCCGGCGTCGGTGAGCGCGGTCGCGATGTACATGCGGTGCAGGATGCCCGAGATCATCTCGCTGACCTCCGCCTCGCCGTCCAGCCCGAACCACTCGTCGAGCGCCGGCAGGCGCTCGGCCGGCGGCAGGGCGGCGTAGTGCTCGAGCGAGCGCTGCAGCAGCGCCATGTCGACGCGCGCGTCGAAGCTGCGCGCCGAGCGCTGGATGCGGGCGAGGATGCGCGACAGGTCGCGGTCCTGGAAGCCCATCTTGCGCTCGGCATCCGGCTTCTCGCGCTCGCAGGCCAGACGGTAGGCGGTGCCGGCCGCCGACAGCACCTGGTTGAGCTTGATCGCGGCGAGCTCCTGATCGCGCTCGCGGTGCGCGCGCTGCTCGGAGAGCAGAGCCTCGAGCTCGGCGAGCGCGCCTCCCCAGCGCGCCTGCCGCTCGGGATCGGCGGCAATCCAGGCTGCGAGCTCGGCCTCGAGCGCCCGCTTGCGCGCCACTGACTCGGAGCGCGCGAAGCCGGCCAGCATGCCCTGGGCGTTCTTGAGGCCGTTGTTGATTCCGGAGACGGTGGCGGCGTAGGCGATCTCGACCTCGGGCAGCCCCTCCGCCTCGCGGGCGATGATGTCGAGGGTCTCCTCGCGGCGGGCGATCCGCTGCGGGTAGGTCCAGGTGATCGCCTCCTCGACCTCCGAGGCCAGCCGGTATCGGCTCGTGCGGCCCGGGAAGCCGACCACCATCACGAAGTCGCCGGCCTCGACGCCGGCGGGGTTGACGCTCAGCCAGTGGCGGGGCTTGTAGGGGACGTTGTCGGGCGCGGGGTCGGCGGGCCGGCCGTCGGGCCCGACCCAGGCGCGGTAGAGCGAGAAGTCGCCGGTGTGGCGCGGCCACATCCAGTTGTCGATGTCGCCGCCGAACTTGCCGATCGACGACGGCGGCGCATAGACGAGGCGCACGTCGCGGATCTCGAGCTGGTCGTAGAGCAGGTACTGGGCGCCGCCGTGGAAGGCCGCCACCTTGCAGCGGTGGCCGGGTGTCTGCTCGCAGCCGGCGATGAGGCGCTTCTCGGCCTCCTCGACGGCGGCGAAGCGGGCCGCACCGTCGGCGCCTGCCGGCTGCGCGGCGAGGATCTGCGCGGTGACGTCGGTGACCGCGAGGGTGACGTACATGCGGGCGCCGGGCGCCGCCGGCAGCTCGTCGGTCCTGGCCGCGGCCACGAAGCCGTCCGACAACAGGTTGCGCTCCGGGCTCGAGTTGAACTGGATCGAGCCGTAGGCGCAGTGGTGGTTGGTGGCCACCAGGCCCTCGGGCGAGACGAAGGAGGCCGAGCAGCCCCCGAGAGACACGATGGCGCCCATCGGGTCGCCGACGAGATCGGCGAAGCTCGCCGGCGGCGCCTCGAGGCCGGCCGCCTCGAGCTCCGTGGCGAGCTGCGTCAGCTGGCTGGGGAGCCACATCCCTTCGTCGGACCAGGCGGCAGTGCCGGACATCAGCATGAGACAGACCGCGTACCCGAGACGACGACGCGCTGATCGCATCATGACCCCTCCAGATGGCGGCGCCGGGCGCCGTAGGCTGCATCCTAGCAGACGAGGTCGCAGCTCTCCCGGCGCGGCTCAGTTCCAGTGCACGAGCTCCGGCCAGAGCTCGGTCAGGGGCCGACGGAGGCCGCGGCAGAGGTGGATCGGCCGGTTCTCCTCGGCCATGCCCCAGGGGTGGTGGTGCTCGCCCACGACCTCCACCGACTCGCAGTGCTCGGCGATGCCCGCAGCCGACCACTGCAGCCAGATCAGGGTGTCGCCCGCGAAGTCGCCGGGGCCCCACATCGAGTGGGTCTGGTGGCCGCAGATCGCGGGCGGCAGCCCGAGCGCGGGGCCGAAGAGGTTGAGGGCGCCCGCCTCGCCGTAGTTGGAAGCGAAGATCCCGGTCCGGGCGCGCTCGCCCGCCGGCAGGGCGTGGTAGACGGCCGCCACCTCCGCCACCAGCTCCGGCCAGCCGTGCTGGTCCCCCCAGAGCTGCGGCAGCGGCCCGACGTGGGCAACCTCGGACTTCGAAAGGGCGAGCCC
This sequence comes from Thermoanaerobaculales bacterium, assembly GCA_025456385.1. Taxonomy (GTDB): domain Bacteria; phylum Acidobacteriota; class Thermoanaerobaculia; order Thermoanaerobaculales; family Sulfomarinibacteraceae; genus Sulfomarinibacter. Next base: position 16,908 of record JALOKS010000012.1, read on the forward strand.
GAGGCGTTCCTGGTAGGCGACGTAGGTCGGAGGCGGCAGCAGCGGCAGGAACAGCGGCGCCATGATGGCTCCCGGCGCCGCCAGCCACGCGACCGTCAGACTACGCGCGACGAGGCGACTGCCGGGACGGGCGATACGGGCCGTCCAGGCCTCAACTGCGGCGCCGCCGGCCGCCAGCAGCATCGGGTAGGCGGGCGCCAGATAGTAGTCCTTCCCTTTCAGGGCCATGAGGATCGCCAGCAGCACGAGGTAGGTCCAGCCGACCGCGCGCCAGGCCCGGCCCCGCCCGGCGAGCAGGAACCAGAGCCCGGCCAGCCACACCGGCAGCGTCGCCGGGTGCATCATCAACACCTGCTGGGTGATGAACTGCAACGGCGCGAGTTCCACGTTCTTGCCGCTCGCGCGCACAGCGCGCAGATCCTCGAGGGTCGGGAAGCCGTGCTGCCACTGCCAGAGGAGGTTGGGCAGGAAGATCGCGAGCGCGAGCGCGGCGCCGAGCCAGATCCAGGGCCGGGCGAGCTCGCGGCGGAGCGGCGTGGCGACGACGCCGACCGCGACCGCGAGGCCGAAAAACAGGGTCGAGTGCTTGTTCATGAGCCCGAGGCCGGCGAGCGCGCCGAACAGGAGCCAGAGGCGGGAGTCCCCGCCGCGCGCGATCCGCACCAGCACGAGCACGCAGCCGAGCCAGAACAGAGGCTCGAAGGCGTTCATCGTCAGGATGCTGCCGATCATGAGGTGGACCGGGGCGATGAGGATCGCGAGCCCGGCGAGGAGCTGCGCGAAGGGGCCGCCGCCGAGCCGCGCGGCGAGCAGCACGGTGAGCGCGACCATCCCGGCGCCGGCGAGCAGCGGCAGGACCCGCAGCGCGGGCAGGGAGCCGCCGAGCAGGAGCGCGCCCTTGGTGTAGACCGCGACCAGCGGCGCGCAGTCGACGTAGCCCCAGTCGAGGCGGCGCGCGCAGTCGAGGAAGTAGAGCTCGTCGCGGAAGTAGCCGTAGCGGCTGAGGCCGGGCAGGTGGAGGACGATCTTCGCCGCCACGAGGGCGCCGAGGATCGGCAGCGACAGCGGTGCGGCAGCGGGCGGAGTCGGCGCGGGGTGGGATGGAGCCGGTTGCGACATGCTGCAGCCTCCCTCCTGTTCGCGAGGTGCCCGAGCCGGGCGGCGGGCGGGCGTCGATCGCCTGGCGGCGGACTTTCGCCGCTTATACCACGATCGCGGCGGGGCATTCCGCAGGCGCCCGGCCGCCTGGGACACTGTAAGCTCGACGG
>JALOKS010000173.1 GCA_025456385.1 Thermoanaerobaculales bacterium
AGCTTCGGAAAGGTCTGCACGGCGTCGGTCGGGCAGACCTCGAGGCAGGCCCCGCACGAGATGCAGACGTCGTGGTCGATGACGTGCAGCTCCTTGATCACCCCGCTGATGGCGTCGACCGGGCAAGCCTTGGCGCACAGGTGGCAGCCGTCGCACAGCGGCGGCTCGATCCGGAAGGCGGTCAGCTCGCGGCAGACCCCGGCCGGGCAGGCCTTGTCGCGGATGTGCGCCTCGTACTCGGAGCGGAAGTAGCGCAGGGTCGAGAGCACGGGGTTGGGGGCAGAGCGGCCGAGCTCGCACAGGCTGCCGAGCTGCATGGCGGCGGCGAGGCGCTCGATGAGCCCGAGGTCGTCGGCGGTGCCGCGGCCGGCGATCAGCCGCTCGTAGATGCGGAGGAGCTGGTGCAGGCCCTCGCGGCAGGGCGTGCACTTGCCGCAGCTCTCCTCCTCGAGGAAGGCGAGGAAGTAGCGCGCGACGTCGACCATGCAGGTGCGGTCGTCCATCACGATCATGCCGCCCGAGCCCATCATCGAGCCGGCCTCGGTGAGCCGCTCGTAGTCCACCGGCAGGTCGAGCAGCGCCTCCGGCACGCAGCCGCCGGAGGGTCCGCCGGTCTGCACCGCCTTGAAGGGCCGGTCCTTGAGGATGCCGCCGCCGATGTCGTAGATGATGTGGCGCAGGGTGGTGCCCATCGGCAGCTCGATGAGGCCCGTGTTCTTGACCTTGCCGACGAGGGAGAAGGCCTTGGTGCCCTTCGAGCGCTCGGTGCCCATCGACGCGAACCACTCGCCGCCGCGGTCGATGATGGCGCCGATGCCGGCCCAGGTCTCGACGTTGTTGAGCACCGTCGGCAGGTCGAAGAGCCCCTTCTCGGTGGAGTGGACGTACTTCGCGCGCGGCTCCCCGGTCTTGCCCTCGAGCGAACGCATGAGGGCCGAGGACTCGCCGCAGACGAAGGCGCCGCCGCCGCGCGAGATCCGGACCGAGAAGTCGAGGCCGGTGCCCATGATGTCCGTACCGAGCAGCCCCGCCTTCTCGGCCTCGCGGATGGCGATGCCGAGGTTGACGACCGCCAGCGGGTACTCGTCGCGGACGTAGATCCAACCCTCGTGGGCGCCCACCGCGTAGGCGCCGATGACCATGCCCTCGAGCACCGAGTGCGGGTCGCCTTCCATGATCGAGCGGTCCTTGAAGGCGCCCGGGTCGCCCTCGTCGCCGTTGCAGAGCACGAATCGCCGCTCGCCGGGCGCCTTCTTGCAGGAGCGCCACTTGCGCGCGGTCGAGAAGCCGGCGCCGCCGCGGCCGCGCTGGCCGGCGACGGCGACCTCCTCGATCACCTCGTCCGGGCTCATCGCGAACAGGGCCTTGGCGAGGCCCGCGTAGGCGCCGGCCGCGATCGCGTCGAGGATGTCGGTGGGGTCGATGCGGCCGATGTTGCGCATCGCCACCCGCACCTGGTTCTTGTAGAAGGGGATCTCTGCGTACTGCTCGATGCGCTCGCCGCTCACCGGCTCCTTGTAGAGGAGGCCCGGGATGACCTCACCGCCGAGCAGGGTCTTCTCCACGATCTCGGCGACCCGCTTGGGCCGCACCTTGGTGTAGAGCACGCCCGAAGGCTGCAGGGCGACCAGCGGCCCGCGCTCGCAGAAGCCGTGGCAGCCGGTCGTCTTGACGAAGCAGCCGACGTCGGCGTCGAGCCCGCGCGCAGCGATCTCGGCCGCGAAGGTTTCGGCCACCTTCTTCGAGCCCGAGGCCAGGCAGCCGGTGCCGCAGCACACCAGCACCTGCTGCTTCCGACCCGACTCCCGCGCCTGCAGCCGGGAGCGCAGCGCCTCGAACTGCTCGCGGGACTCAATTCTCATCGTCGCCTCCCCCGGCCAGATACTTCGCCATGCGGGCCGGTTTGGCACTGCCCCAGTACCTGTCGCCGACGATCAGGACCGGCGCCATCGCGCAGGCGCCGACGCAGTTGACGGTCTTGACCGTGAACCTGAGGTCGTCGGTGGTCCCGCCGGGGGCGACTCCGAGGTTCCGCTCGAGCTCCTCCACGAGCTGGCCGGCGCCGCGGATGTGGCAGGCGGTTCCCGTGCAGACCTTGACGATGGTGTCGCCCTGCGGCTCGAGGGCGAAGGCCTTGTAGAAGGTGGCGACCGAGAAGACCTTGGCGAGCGGCACCTCGAGCGACTCGGCGACCCGAACCAGCACGTCGCAGGGCAGGTAGTTGTAGGCGCGGTGGACGTCCTGCAGGATCTGGATCAGCGCCGCCTCCTCGTGGGGGTAGCCCGAGAGGATCTCCTCGGCCTTGACGAGATCATGAGAGGAGTTCTGAGCCATCACGCCTCCGCGACCTTGTGCGCCGCGCCGAGCTGGTGGCCGCGGCGCAGCGCTTCGATGTTGAGGTCGACCAGCGCCGGTTTGCCGGCGAAGGTCTCACGGATCACCTCGATCACCCGCTCGAGGTCGACGACGTCGGTCGCACCGAGGTAGGCGCCGAGCGCGACCATGTTGGCGGCGCGCGGGTTGCCGAGCTCGGTGGCGATCTGGTTGGCGGGGACCTCGACAACGTTGAGGTCGTCCCGGCTTGACCCGCGGCTGATGAGCGAGGTGTTGATCAGCAGGAGCCCGCCGGGGCGGAGGTTGGGCTCGAACTTCTCCAGCGACGGCAGGTTCATGGCCAGCACCGCCCGCGGCGAGCGGATCACCGGCGAACCGACCGGCTGGTCCGAGATGACGACGGTGCAGTTGCAGGTGCCGCCCCGCATCTCTGGTCCGTAGGACGGCAGCCACGACACCTCCTTGCCGGCGTGCATCCCCGCGTAGGCGAGCATCTTGCCGATGAGGAGGATCCCCTGCCCCCCGAAGCCTGCCATGATGACGTCGCGCTGCATGCTCCCCCCGCTCAGGCCGGCAGCGGCCTGGGCTCGCGGCTGCCGCTTTCGGGCGTCTTGAAGATCCCCACCGGGTAGTAGGGCAGCATGTTCTTCTCCAACCAGGAGGTGGACTCGGCCGGCGGGATCCCCCAGTTGGTCGGGCAGGTCGAGAGGATCTCGACCAGCGAGAAGCAGACGCCCTCGACCTGATAGCGGAAGGCCCGCCGCAGCATCTCCTTGGCGTGCACCGCGACCAGAGGGTTGTGGACGCTGGCGCGGGCGACGAAGGCGGGCGTGCGCAGGGTCGAGATCAGCTCGGCGACCCGGATGGGGTGGCCCGCCGTGGCCACGTCGCGCCCGAGCTGGCAGGTGGTGGCGACCTGGCCGGGCAGCGTGGTCGGCGCCATCTGACCGCCGGTCATGCCGTAGATCGCGTTGTTGACGAAGACCACGGTGACCTTCTCGCCGCGGTTCGCGCAGTGGATGATCTCCGCCATGCCGATCGAGGCCAGGTCGCCGTCGCCCTGGTACGAGAACACGATCAGGTCGGGGCGCGCCCGTTTGACGCCGGTCGCGACGGCCGGGGCGCGGCCGTGCGCCGCCTCGTGGAAGTCGGTGGCGAAGTAGTTGTAGGCCAGCACCGAGCAGCCGACCGGCGCGATGCCGACGGTGCGCTCGCGCACGCCGAGCTCGTCGATCACCTCCGCCACCAGGCGGTGGATGACGCCGTGGGTGCAGCCCGGGCAGTAGTGGGTCGTGACGTCGGCCAGGGCCTGCGGACGGGCGAACACCGTCTCAGCCATGGAACACCTCCGCGGAGCGGCCGTCGAGGATCGCTTTCGCCTTGGCCACCACCTCGTCCGGCGACACCAGCATGCCGCCCATCCGGTTGAGGAAGTGCACCGGGCGGCTGCGGGCGAGCGCGAGCTGCACGTCCTCGATCATCTGCCCGGACGACAGCTCGACGACCAGCACCGCGCGCGCCTGCACCGCGGCCTCGCGGACCGCCTCGTAGGGGAAGGGGAAGAGGGTGATCGGCCGCAGCAGCGCGACCCGCAGCCCCTCCTCGCGCAGCTCGTCGATCGCGGTCGAGCAGACCCGCGCCACCGTGCCGTAGGCGACGATCAGCACGTCGAAGTCGCCTTCGGCGCCGTAGGTGGCGACGCGGATCTCGTCGGCGACCATGCGGTCGTACTTGGCTTTGAGCTTGTGGTTGTGGCGCTCGAGCTCCTCGGGGTCGAGGAACAGCGAGTTGATGATGTTGGTGGGGCGGCTGCCGTCGCAGCCGGTCGCGGCCCAGGTCTTGGGCGGCAGCTCCTTGATGGGAGTGCGGTCGCTGCGGAACTCGACCGGCTCCATCATCTGGCCGATGAGGCCGTCGCCCAGCACCATCACCGGGTTGCGGTAGTAGTCGGCGAGATCGAAGGCGTCCTGCACCAGGTCCGCCGCCTCCTGCACCGACCACGGCGCCAGCACCAGCACCCGGAAGTCGCCGTGGCCGAGCCCCTTGGTGGCCTGGAAGTAGTCTCCCTGGCTGGGCAGGATGCCGCCCAGGCCCGGCCCGGCGCGGACGATGTTGACGATCACCACCGGCAGCTCCGACCCGGCGAGGTAGGAGATCCCCTCGGCCATCAGGGAGATGCCCGGCGACGACGACGAGGTCATGACCCGCTCGCCGGAGCCGGCGGCGCCGTAGATCATGTTCGAGGCCGCGACCTCGCTCTCGGCCTGGACGAAGGTGCCGCCGACCTGCGGCAGCCGCATCGACATGTACTCGGGGATCTCGTTCTGCGGCGTGATCGGGTAGCCGAAGAACAGCTTGCAGCCGGACTGGACCGCCGCCTCGCCGATCGCCTCCGAGCCCTTCATGAGCTTCTTGGTCATGAGCGTCTCCGGTCGGTTTCGACCCGTCTCCGTGCCCGTGTCCGTGCCCGTGTCCGAATGCGCTGCGGGCGTCGGCATTCCCGTTCGGGCACGGATACGGAGACGGAAACGGACACGGGAATCGTCACGAAATCCCCCATCAATAGCTGAAGTAGTGGTACATGGTGCCGTTGACCCGCATCTCGATCGCCATGTCGGGGCAGGTGATGCAGCACAGGCGGCAGCCGATGCAGCGCATCTGCTCCACCATCTCGGCGTAGAAGTAGCCCTTGGCGTTGATCCTCCGCCCCATGCCGAGGATCTGCTGCGGGCAGGCGTGAACGCAGAGCTCGCAGCCCTTGCAGCGGTCGGGGCTGATGATGATCTGCGGCATCGGCGCTCCTTTCTCAGTTGACCACGAACAGCGGCCCGACGGTCCGGCGCTCGCGGGCCTGCGCGAAGGGCGGCTCGACGATCCGGCGCATGGCCACCACCGGGCACTCGAGCTCGGCGCCCGCGAGCTCGGCGGCCAGGGCTGCGCCCACCACGGTCAGCGCGACCAGCGGCACCTCGACCAGGCGGGCCGTCTCCCGGGCCTGGCGGTAGCCCTCGAGGACGACCGCGGCGGTGGTCTCCGCCATCAGGTGGGTGTTCGAGATCAGGCCCGTCACCGGCAGGCGGCCCACCGCCTCGATCTCGCGCACCATCGCCGCCGCCGCCTCGGGACCGGGGGTCGAAGGGCGTCGGAAGTTGAGCACCAGCATGCAGTCAGTGCCGTCGTGCGGGACGACGTCCGCGAGCGAGCCGAGAACCCGCGCGCCGACGTCGTCGCCGCCGACGTCCATGAGCAGGCGCCGGTCGCCCCGGCGGAGGTGGCTCCTGATCTGCGGCACGATGATCGGCAGGTCGGCGTGGACGTTGGCGCCGGTCGGCGCCAGGAGCTCGATACCGGCGGCGGCGAGAATGTCCCGCGCCGAACGCGTCCGGAAGTAGGGCTTGACGACATCGAGGTCGGCGATCGTCACCCGCTCCCCGGCGGCCGCCAGATCGAGCGCCCCGTTGAGGGCGACCTCGGTCTTGCCGCTGCCGAAGTGGCCGACGAACACCGTGACCCGCTTGTCGTACACCCGAGGCTCCAGTCCCGGCCGGCCCGAGCCGCGTCGCCGGCGACCCAGCATAGCGCGATCACCCCACGCACTCAAGGTATGTGAATTTCTTCACGAATCCAAGTCATTAATTTGAGACAAAGTTACAGCTCAACGCC
>JALOKS010000174.1 GCA_025456385.1 Thermoanaerobaculales bacterium
CCGTTGGTCGGCGGCAGGAACAGCGGGCAGCGGTCGCGTCGCCTGCTCGCTGCCACTGTTGCTGCCACGGCTCACTGCCCCGGCTCACTGCCCCGGCTCACTGCCCTCTGATCCTGCAGCTGCCACTGCCATCTGCCTCTGTCACTGAGCCTGAATCCTGGCACGGAGAGGGAATCGGGCACGGGCCCCATCCGAGGCCACCATGCCATGCCATCCCGGATGAGCCCACCGTTCTAACGTTCTAACGTTCTAACGTTCAAACGCCCCCTCGATGCCCTTCGTCGTGACGAGGTAGGTCGCGAAGCTGCCGAGCCAGTGCCCGCCGGCGTAGTGCTCGCCGGTCACGGCCGCCAGGCCGGCCGCGCGGTGGGCCGCGGCGGCGGCCTGCAGCGCCCCGCGCCGCGGGTCGTCAGCAGGCAGGCCGCCGAGGATTCCCTCGAGCATCCACGCCCGGCTGAGGTTGAGGCCGTCGAGGTGGGCGAGCTTGCCGTCCGCGCGGTCGGTCACCACCGCGACCGGCAGCCAGCCCGCGCCGCCGTCGGCCGGAATCCCCGGCAGGAAGGCCGCGAGCCACGGCGCGAACTGGCGCGGCGGCAGGATCCTGCGCATCAGGTCGGCCTCGGCGAGGCAGGGGGACAGGAAGTCCTGGCCGGAGGGCTCGTAGGCGAGCGGGCAGGCCTCGTCGGCGAGGTGGAAGGCGAGGGAGCGGCCTGTGACGAGGGTCAGCATCTCGTCGTCGCCCGCCGCCCGCGCCCAGTCCAGGATGAGGCCGAAGGCGAAGGCGGTCTGACTGTGCTCCCCGGCGCGGATCGGGTAGTGGAGCTTCGGCAGCCACGCCTTCAGCCGCGCCGCCGCCTCGCGCTCGAGCGGGGCGAGGTTGGCGGCCCAGGCCTGCGCCTGCTCGTCGTCCCACGCGCGCAGCTCCTCGGCCAGGCAGAGCAGCCAGGCGAGGCCGTAGGGCCGCTCGAAGGACTCGCGCCCCTCGCCTGCGAGGTAGGCCGCCTCGGCCTGCAGGCGCTCGGCGCTCAGGCTCGCGGCGAGCGCCGCGCGCGCGGCGGCGGCGAACTCGGCCTCCGGATGCAGGCGGGCGAGCCGCGCCAGCAGCCAGTGGCCGTGCACCGAGCTGTGCCAGTCGAAGCAGCCGTAGAAGGCGGGCGTGAGCTCGCGCGGCGGCGCGACGTCGGCGTCCGAGTTGAGGACGTGGCTGAGCTTGTTCGGGTACTCCGCGTGCACGCAGGCGAGGGCGAGGGCGGCGAAGCGGTCCACCGTCGCCGCGCTCAACGTCTGCTCTTCGGCACCCAGGCCCGCGCACGGCAGCCACAAAGAGGCGACGAGCATGAGGAGTGCAGCTCGAGTGCGCATGCCGGCCCCCTAGGAGTCCCAGCGCCTGAAGAACAGCGCCTGCCGGTGGACGGGCTCGGCCCGCCGCTCGAGCTCGGCCATCTGCTCGTGGCTCATCGGCGTGAAGGCGCGCGCGATCGCCACGTTCTCCTCGAGCTGGGCGATCGAGTCGCAGCCGACGATCACCGTGCTCACGGGCAGCGACAGCACGTAGCGCATCGCCTCGGGCATGCTGAGCACGCCCGGCGTCGAGCCGAAGTGGCGCGACGCGGGGTCGGTGGGCGGCGTCCACGACCTCAGGATCAGGCCGCGGGCCGGGATCTTCATGCCGATGATGCCCATCTCCCGTTCGACCGCCAGCGGCAGCAGCTTCTCCTTGAAGCTGAGGTGGTGGGGGTCGGCCGCGTTGAGCGCCAGCAGGACGGTGTCGAAGGGGAAGCGCTCGATGGCGGCGATCAGGACCTCCGGGTCGGTGTGCCCGGAGATGCCGAGGTGCCGCACCAGCTTCTGCTCGCGGGCCGCGACCAGCGCCTCGATGGCGCCACCGGGAGCGAAGATCTCCTCGACCTGGTCCATCCGCGACAGGGCGTGCAGCTGCCAGAGGTCGACGTGGTCGGTCTGCAGCAGCTCGAGCGAGCGCTCGAGGAGCCGGAGCGAGCCGTCGCGGCTGCGGTCGTGGGTCTTCGTGGCGAGGTACACCTGGGCGCGCCGGGCCTTCATCACCTCGCCGAAGTAGCGCTCGCTCCAGCGCGCCTCGGCGCCGCCGTAGCGCGCCGACGTGTCGACGTAGTTGACGCCGAGGTCGAGGGCGCGCTCGATCAGCGGCACCGCGACGTCGAAGTTGTCGGGCTGCTCGATCGCAGCCTGGCCGCCGAGGCTGAAGAGGCCCACCCGGTAGCCGGTGGCGCCGAGGTTGCGGGTCGGCATCGCCGCGAGCGTCACCGGGTTCGCGGGCAGGCTCGCCGTCACACCACCCACCGCGCCGCGTGCGACCAGCCCGGCCGCCGCGGCCGCGCCGAGCTTCAGCACCTCCCGCCGGCCGATACCGCGATCGCTGCCGTCTCCGTGTGCCACGCTGGCCTCCCCTCCGCCCTCATCGTCGCCGGGCGCCGCCAGCCCGCAGTGTACGCCGTCCCCGGGCTGCCGCCGGCGGCCGTGATCCACCTCACGAGAGCTCCGTCAGAGGCCTTTGCACTCGAGCCCGGGCCTGTGTAGACTGCCGTGGTCGCAGCGCGTCATCGCCCACGCGATCTGATCTCAGGACTTGGAGGGCACATGCAGGTCGGCATCGTCGGATACGGCGCCTTCATTCCGCGGCGTCGCATCAAGCTCGAGGAGATCGCCAAGGTCTGGGGCGCGGACGCCCCGTCCTACCGCAAGGGGCTCCAGCTCAACGAGAAGTCGGTGCCGGGAGCGGACGAGGACACGGTCACCATGTCGGTCGAGGCGACGCGCAACGCCCTCGCCCGCGCGGGCGGCATCGATCCGGCCCAGATCGGCGCCCTCTACATCGGCTCCGAGTCGCACCCCTATGCGGTGAAGCCCTCGGGCACGATCGTCGCGGAGGCGATCGGCGCCACGCCGGCGATCCACATCGCCGACTTCGAGTTCGCCTGCAAGGCGGGCACCGAGAGCATGTTCGTGGCGCAGGCGCTGGTCAAGGCGGGCGAGGTCAGCTACGCCGTCGGCATCGGCGCCGACACCTCCCAGGGTGCGCCCGGCGACGCCCTCGAGTACTCGGCCGCCGCCGGCGCCGCCTCCTTCATTTTCGGCAGCGACCGCGAGCGCTTCGTCGCCGAGGTCGTCGACACCTACTCGTGGACGACCGACACCCCCGACTTCTGGCGCCGCGAGTACATGCACTACCCGCGCCACGGCAGCCGCTTCACCGGCGAGCCGGCGTACTTCCGCACCACCACGAGCTCGGCGAAGGGCATGATGGAGAAGGCGGGCCTCGAGCCCAAGGACTTCGCGCACGCCATCTTCCACCAGCCGAACGGCAAGTTTCCGATGCGGGTGGGCACGATGCTCGGCTTCACCAAGGAGCAGCTCGCGACCGGCTGGCTGTCGCCCTGGCTCGGGAACACCTACTCGGGCGCTTCGCCGATCGGATTCACCGCGGTGCTCGACATCGCGAAGCCCGGGGACCTCGTGCTCCTGACCTCCTTCGGCTCCGGCGCGGGCTCGGACTCCTTCGTCTTCCGGGTCAGCGACCGCATCGAGATGGTGCGCGACCGGGCGCCGCGCACGCGGCCGCAGCTCGACGAGCACCAGATCTACATCGACTACGGCACCTACGCCAAGCTCCGCGGCAAGATCCGCATGGCCGAGTGAGGGGGGTCGTCATGCGAGACGTTGCAGTTGTCGGGGTTGGCATGACCGAGTTCGGCGAGCTGTGGAGCGAGTCCCTGCGCACCATCTGGACGAAGGCGGCGACGGCCGCCCTCGCGGACGCCGGGCTCGACTCGGTGGACCTCATCACAGTCGGCTGCATGTCGCCGGGGCTCTTCGTCGGCCAGGAGCACCTCGCGTCCCTGCTCGCCGACGAGCTCGGCATGGCCGGCGTGGCCGCCACGCGCGTCGAGTCAGCCTGCGCTTCGGGCGGGCTCGCGGTGCGCGCGGGCTTCGCCGAGATCGCGGCCGGCCTCGCCGACACGGTCCTCGTCACCGGTGTGGAGAAGATGACCGATGTCGACGGCGCCGACGCCACCTACGCCCTCGGCTCCGCCGCCGACCAGGAGTGGGAGGGCTTCCACGGCATCACCTTCCCGGGCCTGTACGCGATGCTGGCGCGGGCCCACATGGCACGCTACGGCACCACCCGCGAGCAGATGGCGGCGGTCGCGGTCAAGAACCACGCCAACGGCCTCCTGAACCCGCACGCCCAGTACCACCTCAAGGTCACGGCCAAGGACGTGCTCGAGTCGACGCTGGTCGCCGATCCGCTGCGGCTCCTCGACTGCTCGCCGGTCACCGACGGCGCGGCGGCCGTCGTCCTGACAACCGTCGAGCGCGCCCGCGAGCTCGCGGCCGGCCGTCCCGTCGTCACCATCACCGGCTCGGGCCTCGCCACCGACACCATCACCCTCGCCAACCGCGAGGAGCTGAGCGAGCTGCGCGCCGTGCGGCTCGCCGCCGAGCGGGCCTACCGCATGGCAGGCCGCCGCCCCGAGCAGCTGCACGTGGTCGAGGTCCACGACTGCTTCACGATCGCCGAGATCATGGCGACCGAGGCCATCGGCCTCTTCGACCCGGGCTTCGGCGGCAGCGCCGCCGCCGACGGGCTGACCGCGCTCGGCGGCAAGATCCCGGTCAACACCTCGGGCGGCCTCAAGTCGAAGGGCCACCCGGTCGGCGCGACCGGCGTGGCGCAGGTCGTGGAGCTCGTCAACCAGCTGCGCGGCGAGGCCGGACAGCGCCAGGTCGAAGGTGCGGCGATCGGGCTCGCCCAGAACATGGGCGGCTCCGGCGGCAGCTCGGTGGTTCACATCCTGGAGGTGGTGCGATGATCTCTCCGGCACGATCCTGGCGTGAGTTCCCGCAGCGCTACCGCCTCGAGGCCGCGAAGTGCGCGGGCTGCGGCAAGGTCCTGTACCCGCCCCGCGTGAAGTGCCCCGCGTGCGCGGGCACCGCCTTCGAGACCATCGTCCTGCCGCGCGAGGGCAAGGTCGTCACCTTCACCGTCGTCCGGGTGCCGCCGGCGGGGTTCACCGAGCAGTCGCCGCTCCCGATCGCACTCGTCGAGCTCGCGGACGGCGTCCGGGTCATGGTCCAGATCGGCGACGTCGCCGATCCCGCCGAGCTCGAGATCGGCATGCCGGTCCGGCTCGAGTTCCGCCGCATCTCGTGGGACGGCGAGGCCGGGCTCATCTTCTACGGGCACAAGGCGGTCATCGCGAGATGAGGTGGCCCGCAGCAACAGCCGCGTGCAGGCCGCGAGGAGGCTCGAGTCGATGAACGAGAACGATCTCACGTCGGATGTGTGCACGGTCAACGAGATCAACCCGGAGGCCGTCGCCTTCGTCCAGAAGAAGGCCCTCCCAGCGGCCACGATCGAGCGGGTCAGCCGGCTGTTCTCGGCCCTCTCGGACCCCACCCGGCTCAAGATCCTCCACGCCCTGACGGTGACCGAGGAGCTCTGCGTGTGCGACCTCGCGGCGATCGCCGAGCTGTCGGTGTCGGCGGTCTCACACCAGCTGCGCCTGCTGCGCGACCGCGACCTCGTGCGCGCCCGCCGCGACGGCCGGATGGTCTACTACAGTCTCGCCGACGATCACGTCGGGACCCTCATGGGCACCGGCGTCGAGCACGCGAACGAGGGCTGACAGGGTCGATTTCGAATTTCGGATTTCGGATTTCGGATTTCGGCATCGCAGCATGATGCCGCCCATGTGCACTGTTCTTCCCACGAACGGCGCTTTCGTTGCCGCCTGAGCTCGGTCTGTTCGTGGATACAATCGAGTGATGGGATCGGCGCAGGAGATAGCTTCCGGCGGCGCCCGCGCGGGGCGCGGCTTCGCCGGAAAGGGCTGCGGGAGCCTCGTCTTCACGGTCTTCCTCGCCGCCGGGCTCTTCTTCGCGGTCGTCATCGGCGGCGAAGCGCTGCGCGAGACGGCGGTGTGGGGCTGGGAGGAGATCCCCTGCACCA
>JALOKS010000175.1 GCA_025456385.1 Thermoanaerobaculales bacterium
TCCGAGCCCTGCGAGCCGGTCGACACCGTCTCGTACTGGCCGGTGACCACGATCTCCTCCTGCACCGCCTCGGGGTACATCACCGCGTCGAGGGTCCGCGGCTGGTTGGTGGAGATGCGGACGTCGTACTCGAGGGTCGTGAACGACGCGATCTCGAAGCGGATCTTGTAGTCGCCGGCGGGCAGGGCCTTGATGATGTAGTCGCCCTGCTCGTTGGTGAAGGTCGTGCGCTGGCCCTGCATGGCCGGCGAGGTCGCCGTCACCGTCACGCCCGGCAGCGGCGCGTTCTCGTAGACCACGCGCCCGCCGATCTCACCGGTCTGCGCGGACGCCGTGCCCGCCACCGCGGCGGCGAGCAGTGCCACACAAACCACCAGGAAACGATTTCGCATGCCTACCTCCTCATGGGTTGATCGATGTTGTTAAACCGGCGGCGCCGACCGGGCTCTCCTGCCGGAGGAAACCGTGCCTCGATGCGAGTCGGCTCCCCTTCCGAAACTCCAACTCCCACCACGTCGAGTAGCAATCTCCATACCAGTCTCAAGGCCTTCGAGGGCCACAAAAAGGCCAGAAAATGCCCAGGAGTATCCAATTTTTCGGACAGATATCCGGCGAGGCGGACAGACCCTCAGGGTTTGCTTCCGCCCGGCACGTCCCCGACGAGCCGCGCGTACGAGGCCTGGCGTGTCACCGGATCGAGCAGGCCGGCCACAACGCGGTGGCTGCCCTTCTCCATGAGCAGGTCGAAGGTCGCCGTGTACCGCTCGTGGCGCCGGCTCTCGTAGTCGGCGGCCGGCATCCGGATCTCGAACTCGCGGCGCTGGACATCCGACTGCCGCCCCGCGAGGTTGCGGTTGGCGAGAAAGACCGCGACCCGGCCGACGTAGTCCTCGCCCTCGGGCAGCAGCGCCACCGACGAGATCGGGAAGCGCAGCTCGAGCGGCAGCACCCAGCGCTCAGCGGCGGCCGGCCGCGGCGCGCCCGCCGTCAGCTCGAGGCCCATCGGGTTGTCCTCGAGGTCGAGGACCAGGCCGCTGACCACCGCGTCCTGCACCCGGCTCTCGACCGACCTCTCGACGAAGGCGCGGCGGTAGACCAGGCGGTGGCCCGGGTGCTGCGGCAGCTGCACCTCCAGGCGGTGCACGGTGTCGGCCCCGCCCGCCGACAGGCTGTAGCCGAGCGAGTAGTAGGTGAAGAGGTCCTCCCGCAGCTCCTCGAGGCCCCTGGTGACGTCGTTGGCGTCGAGGATCGCCCGCCCGCCCGTGGTCTCGGCCAGGTACTGCAGCGGCTCTTGGTAGTTGATGGCGTGGATGCTCGAGACCATGGGGTCGAGCGGCCGTGAGTACTCGGTGGAGGTCCCGGGGGCGCCGCCGAGGCCGGTCGCGTCGATGGTGTAGAAAGCGACGCCCTGCGCGTTGGCGGTTGCCGCCAGCGCCTCGTACACCGCGCTGCGGTTGAAGCGCGACAGCATCGGCAGCACGGACTTCTGCTGGAAGATGTCGCCCCACCACATCGCGAGGTCGCGGGCCGGCACCATCGGCAGGCCGCTCGAGACATGGACCAGCACCTTGCGGCCGGGTAGGCCCGCCAGGGTGGTCGTGATCTCGCGCACCGCCGCCGCGGTGTAGTCGAGCTCGAAGGACTGCTCCTCGGCGTAGCTGCGGATCCTGTCCTCGACCATGAGCGCATCGCGGCTGCCGGCCGACGAGCGACCCCCGGCCTGCTGGTCCTCGACCGCCTGGATCTCACGGATCAGCCGGCCGCGCGCGGTGTCGTCGTCGGCGCGGCCGCCGTAGATGGTGCGCAGGTCGCGCAGCGCCGCCTCCACCTGCCGGGGATCGTTGGTGAAGGGCTGCACCACGCGCACCGAGCGCTCGGCAGACACCACCATGACCTGGACGTGGGGCAGCATGATGGTCTTCAGGAAGCGCTGCACCTGCGGCAGGACCCGGTTGCGGTCGAAGGGGCGCAGGTTCTCGTTGTCGACGTAGAGCACGACGTGCACCGGCTGCGGCGCGACCGCCGGCGCCGCGGCGGGGCTCGCTTCGGCGGCCGGCGACGGGGCCGCCTCGGCGGCCTGACCGTCCGCCGCCGGCAGCCCGGCCAGCAGCGACTCGGTGTAGGCGGCGAAGTTCGAGAGCGGCCGCTCGCTGCCGTCGAGGAGGAGCCTGAAATCGTCGCGGTCGAGGCCGGTGACCACCCGGTTGTCCTGGTCGCGGACGAAGACGTCGACGTTGACGACCGTGACCTCGACCTCGTCGACGAAGGCGAGGCCGCCGACGACGTCGCGGCGCTCGAGGCCCTGGCCCCCCGCCGTGACCGCCAGGAGCCCGGCCGCCGAAAGCAGGAGCAGGTGCTGGAGGCGGCGCCGGGGGCGGCGACCGGTTGACCGCGAGCGGCTCATTTCCGGCCGCTCACTGCCCGCCGAGGCTGAAAGGCACCACGGCATCGGTCTCCTCGAACTCGATGACCAGCCGCCAGTCGCCGGCCTGCACACCGCCCTCGACCGGGAAGAAAAGCAGGCCGGTGCACACCTCGCGGTTGGTGACGTTGAGCGCGCTGCGCGCGGACTGACCCGAGCCCGGCTCCGGCATGAAGTTGATGGCGCAGGGGCGGCGGTTGGCGCGCGTGAAGTCGAGAGGCTGGCTCGCGAGGGCTGCGCGCCGCGCCGCGGACGCGAGCTCGGTCGAGTAGGCGCGGAGGAACTCCGAGTAGGGCGGCAGCGGGACCGTGCGCCCGTCCGGGGTCCGCACCGACACCAGATCGCGGTCCACCATCGACGCGGCACCGGTCATGCCGCTGAAGGCGACGTTGAGGATCAGCCACGGCTCGCCGAGGTTGTCGCTCGCGAACCTCGATTCGAGCAGCAGCTCGATGACCGAGTCGCGGTAGCGCACGAGGTCCTGACCCGGCTGGTCGACCTCCGGCTCGGTCACCGGGTTCGGCATCGCCGGCGTCGTGGTGCCGCAGCCGGCCGCGATCGCGACGAGGGTCGCGACGGCGAGCACGCTCTTCAGGTTCGGAGACATCCGATCCTCCTTTCGCACCCCGCAGCTTAACCTAACCTGCGCCCCACGGCCGCCTCTTCCGGGTACGTACCGCCCCGGGGGCGGTTTTACGGCGCCCCCGTCGCCTCGAACCCGCGGCCGCGTGCCGCGTAGTACCCTGCACCTGCGGAAATCCGCGCCGCCGGTCGGCCGTTGCAAAGGCAGGACATGCAAGGACACACGCACCCGAGGGGCGCAAGGGCGGCTGCTGCGCTGGCGATCGCGGCGCTGCTCGCGGCCGGCGGCCCGAGCTCCGCCCAGGGGCCCGCGCCCACGCCCCACACCTTCTTCGCCCCGCTGGACGTGCCTCTCGTCAGCGTCGACGCCTTCGTGTCCGACCGTGACGGGCGGCCGGTGCCCGGCCTCGGGGTCGAGGACTTCGAGATCCTCGAGGACGGACGGCCGGTCGTCATCTCGCACTTCTACGCGGCGCCGAGCGTCGCGGCGGCGGGAGACGCTGCGGCGGCAGCGGTCGGCGCCGAGGCGGCGGCACTCCAGCCGGCGCAGGACCTCTACCTGGTGATCGTCTTCGACGACACCAACCTCGCCCGCGATCGCCGCCAACCCGCCCTCGAGCACCTGCGGGGCTTCCTGGGCTCCGAGCTGCCGCCGGGGCTCAAGGTGATGCTGGTGCGCTACGACGGGGGCGTGCGCGTCGAGCAGGACTTCACCGACGACCTCGAGGCGGTCGACACGGCGCTCGGCCGCGTCGGCGGCGCCGCGTCGCTGTCCAGGACCCTGGAGGAGAACCGGCTGCTGCGCGAGATCGAGATGGCGGTGACGGGAGCATCGATGGGCGGCCTCCGGGCGGGCGACTACCTCGCCGCCTCGGGCAACACCCTGCTGCAGAACATCGACTCCTACACCGAGCAGACCATGCAGCGGGTGCGCGCGAGCCTCGCCGACCAGACGAGCTTCATCCGCTCGCTGTCCGGGATCAGCGGCCGCAAGGCCATCCTGCTGGTCAGCGACGGGGTCGAGGCGCGGGTCGGCGAGCGCCTCTACGGCGCCTGGGGCGCGGCCTTCGGCTCGGTCGCCGGCTTCGAGGTCGAGGCGCAGATGGCCTTCACGCGCGCCGCCCGCAACGATCTCGGCAACGAGTTCGACGCCCTCGCCCGCGAGGCCAACGCCCACCGCGTGAGCCTCTACTGCCTGTCGGACGTGGGCGGCGCCCGGGCGCAGGCATCCTCCGCCGAGCACCGTCTGATGGACGAGGAGGGCCTCGCCGTCCAGCAGGCGATGAGTGCCGACGCGCTGATGTCGAGCCTGTCCGCAACCACGGGCGGCAGGACGCTCGTCAACTCGCCGGCGCTCTCCCGCCAGCTTGCGGAGGTGTCGGAGGAGCTGGCGAGCTACTACTCCCTGGCCTTCGAACCGGGTCACGTCGGGGACGGGGCCTACCACCGGCTCGAGGTGCGGGTGCACGGGGACGACCTCGAGGTCCGGCACCGCGAAGGCTACCTGGACGTGCCCGCGAGCGAGCACCTCGAGAACCGGACCCTCGCCGCGGCGGTGCACGGGGTCGCGGACAACCCGCTCGGCATTTCGGTGGAGCAGGGCGAGATCCTGACCCGCGAGGACGGCGCGCTGCTGGTGCCGATCATCGTCATGGTGCCCATCGGGGGGCTGGTGCTGGTGCCGTCGGCCGACGAGCACCAGGGCCTGATTTCCATCCTCCTCACGGTCCGCGACGAGGCCGGCGGCCTGGCACCAACGCAGCTGCGGCAGTACCCGGTGCCGGTGCGAAACCTCGACCTGCCGATCGCCCTGACCCAGAGCGCGGGCTTCACCCTGCGCCTGGCCGTCTCGCCGGGGAGACAGCGGATCGCGGTCGGGGTTCGCGACGACGTCGCCCGCACCGAGTCGGTGGCGACCCTCGAGATCGACGCCGTCGGCGCCGGAGGCTGAGGGTGCCGCCGCTCCGCCCCCGGCCTCCAGGGGTGGCGTTGCGCCGCGCCCCGCGCCTCGCGGTCGCGTTGCTCGCGCTCGCCGCGACCCCCGGAGGCGGCTCGCCGACCCCCACCGGCACGTCGCTGGCGCCGGCGCCCCTCGTCGTCGAGGCGGTCGACATCGGCGCCGTCGAGGCCCGGACCGGCGCGCTGCTGCTGTCGGGCCAGGCCGGGGGCGAGGTCGACGGCGCCCTCGTCTGGGCGCTCGCCGGCCGCGCGGAGGACGGCCGCGCCCGGGTGCCCTTCGCGATCGAGGTCGACGGCGCCGCGCTCCTCCGCGACGACGCCGGGCGCCGCCTGACGCTCGGGATCTACGCCTACGTGGTGGACGACGACGGCCGGGTGGTCGCCCACCTCGCCCAGGGGCTGCTCCTCGACCGCGACCCCTTCGCGGCCGCGATCGCCGGCTCGGGGCTCAAGTTCGTCGGGCGTTTCGATCTCGCCCCCGGCAGCTTCGCGCTGCGGGTGATGGTGCGCAACCACGGCACCGGCGCCTTCTTCATGTCGTGGAGCCTGCTCGAGGTGCCGCTGCCGGGCGACCCGAGCCCGCGCCTGCCGCCGCCGCTGGTTCCCGATCGCGCGGCGAGCTGGGTCCTGGCCCGTCAGGCCGGGGTCGAGCCGCTGGTGGAGGTGGGCCCGGGGCGGAGGATCCTGCCGGCCGCCCGGCCCACCCTCGCCGAGAACCGGCCGCTCGAGCTCTTCCTCGGGGATCACGGCTGGGGGCCGGCGGCCCGCGTCGGCGTCCGCGTCGTCAACGACCTCGGGCGCACGGTTGCCGAGCCCGCGTCCGAGCTCGAGCCCGCGGCAGCGGCCGGCCCGGAGTTCCGCCGCGTCGCCCTGTCGCCGGTTGACCTGCCGCCCGGCCCCTACACCCTGATCGTCACCGTCGACGAGGCGGCCGGCGACGGGGCCCTGCGGCAGGCGCTGCGGATCGAGGTCGTCCCGCCGGCGCGAGGCCTACCTGCGCGGCCTGACGGCGCTCGCCGCGGGCGATGCCGACGGCGCGCGCCTCGCGGTGGCGGAGCTCGAGCGCGCGGCCCTCAGCCCGTTCACCCCCCGGGGCCAGCGGGAGCTCGCAGCCGCCGAGCAGAAGGTGCTCGCCGAGCTCGCCGCGATCGAGCCGTGGAGCCTCGCTCCGGTGGCCCTCCTCCACCGCCGGCTCGAGCGCAGCTATAGCGCCCGCAGCCAGGGCCCGCTCGCGGCTCACGCCAGAACGCTGGCGGTCGACGCCGCCGAGAGGCTGGGGCGGCTGCAGCCGGGAAACGACTTCTCCGCGCCCTTGATGGTCGCCGTGGCGGTCGACCTCGCGCAGGCCAACGCCGGAGCCACCGCCCGCGAGCTCCTGGAGCGCACCCTGCGCCTCGAGCCCGACTGCGAGCCCGCACTGCTCGCTCTCGGCTTCAGTCTCGAGCGCGCAGCCGAGCACCAGCAGGCCGCCGCGACCTACGGCCGCCTGGTCGAGCTGCGGCCCGACCACCACGAGGGGCGCCTGCGGCTGGCCCTCAACCTGATCCGCACCGGCCGCCGGCCCGAGGGCGAGGCGGGCCTGCGGGGCCTGCTCGGCGCCGGCACGCCGACCTGGGTGGCGACGCTCGCAGCCCAGGAGCTGGTTCGCCTCCTGATCGCGGAGGAGCGGCTCGAGGACGCCGGGGAGGCCGCCCGCGCCGCGCTGCTGCGGACGCCGGGCGACCAGCGCCAGTGGATCCTGCTCGCCTCCATCCTCCACAGCCAGGGGCGCCGCCCCGAGGTCCTCGAGGCGCTGCGAGCGCTGCCCGCGGCGAGCCGCGGCGTCGCGCCCCGCGCCCGCTACTCCGAGTGGCCCGACCTCGGCGCCGCCGCGTCCCAGTCGCGGCTGGGCGAGCTCGCCCGCGGGGCGGAGTCCCGGCTCGCCGCCGCCCTGGTGGAGATCGGGCGGTGACCGTGGCGCGCTGCGTCCCGCTCCTGGCGCTCGCACTCGCCGCCGCCGCGCCGGCGGCCGGCGCCGACATCTGGGTCACCATCACCGCGCCGCGCGAAGGCGAGTACGCCATCGGGGAGGTGGAGATCGCGGCCGAGGTCGTGGCCCGCGCCGAGGTCGCCGAGGTCGAGTTCGCGCTCGACGGCCGCGTCGTCGGCACCCTGGTCCAGCCGCCCTACCGGTTGCGGGTGGACCTCGGCGGGCAGAGCATCGCCCACCGCCTGGCGGTGACGGCGCGGGACGCGGAGGGCGGGCAGGCGACCGCCGAGGTGTCGACGCTGCCGCCGCCGATCGCCGCCGATTTCGAGGTCGAGCTGCGGCAGCTCTACGTCTCGGTCAGCCGCGACGGGGAGCGGGTCCTCGATCTCAACGGGGCCGACTTCACGATCACCGACGAGGGCGTCGAGCAGCCGCTGGTCACCTTCGCGCGCGGCGACATCCCCTTCACCGCGGTGCTCCTCATCGACGCCAGCGGCTCCATGTTCGGGGACAAGATCCGTGCCGCGACCGCCGGCGCCGCGACCTTCATCGCCGGCATGAAGGCGCTCGACCAGGCCCAGGTCCTGGTGTTCTCCGACCAGCTCCTGGTCAGGACGCCGATCACCGACGCCAAGGAGATCCTGGCGGCCGGCCTCGGGGGGACCGAGGCCCGCGGCGGGACGGCGCTCACCGACAGCCTCTTCGTCGCCCTCCAGCTGCTGGAGGAGCGGCAGGGCCGACGGGTCGTGATCCTCCTGTCGGACGGCATCGACACCCACAGTGTCGTCGACATGGAGCAGGCCTCCGCGCTCGCCCGGACGAGCAGCGCCCTCGTCTACTGGATCCGCTTCGCCCGCGACGCCGACAACCCCTTCGACGACGGGGGCGTCACCATGACCTCGGCCTGGAGGAGCTCGCAGGAGTACGGCCGCCAGATCGAGCTCCTGACCCGGGCGGTGCGCGAGAGCGGCGGCGAGATCATCCCAATCCGCAGGGCCGACGAGATCGCCCCGGTCTTCCTCCGCATCCTCGACGAGCTGCGCTCGCAGTACGTCCTCGGCTACTACCCGGACGACCGGCGCGGCGACGGACGCTGGCACCGGGTCCGGGTGAAGGTCGACGCGCCGGGGGCCGAGGCCAGGGCGCCGCGCGGCTACGTCGACGACTGAGTCCGCCGCCCCCGCGCCGGGAAGATCCGGCTCGGCAGCAGCCGCCAGCGCGCGAGGCGGTACGCGATCGAGGTTGCGACGACGCCGAGGCCGTAGACGGCACTGCGGCGGAGGTCGATCGACGAGGCCTCGGGAAAGTAGTTGGCCGGGCAGGACACCTCGCCGATCGAGAAGCCGAAGTAGATCGCCTGGGCGAGCATCTGGTTGTCGAAGACGAAGTCGTCCGAGTTCCGATCCAGCGGCAGGGTCTCGAGGACCTCGCGCGAGAAGGCGCGGTAGCCGGTGTGGTACTCGGACAGCTTGCGCGCGAGCAGGAGGTTCTGGAGCAGGGTCAGGACCCGGTTGGCGACGTACTTGAGGAGCGGCATCCCGCCCTTGAGCGCCCCCTCGGAGAGCACCCGCGAGCCGAGCACGACGTCGTACTGGCCGATCGCCACCAACGAGGCGAGGGCCGTCAGGAGGCGGGGCGTGTACTGGTAGTCGGGGTGGAGCATGATCACCACCTCCGCCCCGCGCGCCAACGCCTCCCGGTAGCAGGTCTTCTGGTTGGCGCCGTAACCCTGGTTGCGGTCGTGGACGACGGTGTGCAGACCGAGCTCCCGCGCCACCTCCACCGTGCGGTCCCAGCTCGCGTCGTCGACCAGGATCAGGTCGTCGACCAGCCCGTCGGGGATCTCGGCGATGGTCTGGCGCAGCGTCCGCTCGGCGTTGTAGGCCGGCAGCACCACCGTCACCTTCCTGCCGTGGATCACGGCCCGATGATAGCAGCCGACCGGCCGCCCGGGTCCAGGGAGCAGGGAGCAGGGGGCAGCCGCCCGCCCGCCCGAATGCGAGATGCGAGATGCGAGGTCCGCCCCCCCAACCGGCCGCCCGGACGCAGGGAGCAGGGAGCAGGGAGCAACCGACCGCCGGTGCCACGCTGCTCGCCCTCATCCTGAGCGAAGCCGCGAAGCGGCCCCAGGCGACTGTCATCCTGAGCGAGGCGACCGCAGGTCGCCGAGTCGAAGGACCCCGCGACGCGAGATCGCGAACCCGGGCTCGGTACGTCGCTCCGAACTTCACGGGATCCCTCGACTCGCTCCGGCCCTTTGGGCCTCCGCTCG
>JALOKS010000474.1 GCA_025456385.1 Thermoanaerobaculales bacterium
CCATCGGTGCTACAACTTCGCGCCCGCCTCGGTGGGTCGAAAGTGAGCCCCTCCCATGTCCGGATTCCGTAACCTCGCCATCATCGCCCACGTCGACCACGGCAAGACCACCCTGGTCGACGCCATGCTCTGGCAGAGCGGGACCTTCCGCGCCAACCAGCGGGTCGCCGAGCGGGTCATGGACTCGGGCGACCTCGAGCGCGAGCGTGGCATCACCATCCTCGCCAAGAACACCGCCGTTCGCTACCAGGGCGTCAAGATCAACATCGTCGACACCCCCGGCCACGCCGACTTCGGCGGCGAGGTCGAGCGCACGCTGCAGATGGTGGACGGGGTGCTGCTGCTGGTCGACGCCGCCGAGGGCCCGCTGCCGCAGACCCGCTTCGTGCTCCAGAAGGCCCTCGCCCTGGGCCTGCCGCCGATCGTCGTTCTGAACAAGATCGACCGCGCCGACGCGCGGCCGGGGGCGGTCCTCGACGAGGTCTACGACCTCTTCATCGACCTCGACGCGAGCGACCAGCAGCTCGACTTTCCGGTCTTCTGCACCGATGCCCGCAAGGGCCTCTGCCGGCGCGGCCTCGAAGGCGAGCTCGGCAACCTGCAGCCGCTCTTCGAGGAGATCCTGGCCAAGCTGCCGGCGCCGACCGGCGACCCGGCGGCGCCGCTGCAGCTGCTCATCACCAACCTCGACTACTCCGACTACCTCGGCCGCCTGGCGGTGGGCCGCATCGTCAACGGCACCCTGCACGCCAACTGCGCGGTGGGCATCGCCCGCGTCGACGGCCTCGGCCGCGCCAAGGTGGGCGTGGTCTACTCGCACGAGGGCCTGGAACGGGTCGAGGTCGAGTCCGCGATCGCCGGCGACATCGTCGCGCTCGCCGGCCTCGGCGAGGTGGCGATCGGCGACTCGCTGGTCGACCCCGACGACCCCCGCCCGCTGAAGCGGATCGCGGTCGACGAGCCGACGATGGCGATGGTCTTCTCGGCCAACAACTCGCCCTTCGGCGGCCGCGACGGCCAGTACGTGACCGCCCGCCAGATCCGCGCCCGGCTCGAGAAGGAGGCGCTGCACAACGTCTCGATCCAGCTCGAGATCCTCGGCAACGACGCCTTCAAGGTCATGGGCCGCGGCGAGCTGCAGCTCGCGATCCTCATCGAGACCATGCGGCGGGAGGGCTACGAGCTGTCGGTGTCGAGGCCCGAGGTCGTGACCCGGGAGATCGGCGGCCTGCGCCACGAGCCGATGGAGATCGTGCAGGTCGACTGCCCTGACGAGTTCGTCGGCGTGGTCACCCAGAAGCTGGGGATCCGCCGCGGGCAGATGACCGAGATGCACAACCCCGGCCACGGGCGGGTCCGCCTCGCCTTCCGCGTGCCGTCGCGCGGCCTCATCGGCTTCCGCTCCGAGTTCCTGACCGACACCCGCGGAACCGGGATCCTGAACCACCTCTTCGACGGCTGGGAGCCCTGGCAGGGCGATATCGCCGGCCGCACCACCGGCGCGCTGGTGGCCGACCGCGCCGGCCGCTGCACGACCTACGCGCTCTACCACCTCGAGCCGCGGGGCACCCTCTTCCACGGCCCCGGCACCGAGGCCTACGAGGGCATGATCGTCGGCGAGAACGCCCGCGACAACGACCTCGACGTCAACGTCACCCGCGAGAAGAAGCTGACCAACATGCGGGCGTCGACCGCGGACGAGGCCCTCCGCCTGGCGCCGCCGCGCGAGATGACCCTCGACCGCGCCATCGAGTGGATCGATGCCGACGAACTGGTCGAGATCACGCCGTCGGCGATCCGTCTCCGCAAGCGGGTGCTGCCGTCCAACCAGCGGCCGAAGACCAGGCGCACGAAAGAGTAGCGCCCTGCGAGAGTAGCGCCCTGCGAACGAACTTTGAATTCTCAATTTTGAGTTTTGAATTCCCCTCCGCCCGCCCGTTCTCGGCTGGTGGAGGGAGGTGTTCAATAATCAAGAATTGAGAATTGAAAATTGAGAATTGAAAATTGAGGTCTCAGTACTCGGCGTCGGTCTTGATCGGCCGCGCCTTGTAGGAGGCGATCGCGGCCTGGGTGCGTCCGATCATGGCGTGCGGCGCGAGGCGGCCGCAGTGGCCGTGGCCCTCGTGGGGCGTGCAGAGGCCGCGGCAGAAGGACACCTGGTGGCCGTTGTAGGGGCACATGATCACCGTGTAGCTCCGGAAGGCGGTGCGTCGGCGCTCGGACCTCGGTCGCAGCAGGGACATGACGAGCCTCCGCCTACATCATATCAGGACCGATTACTCATAACCCACACCTCAAAACTCAAAACTCAATACTCAATACTGACTCTGTGGTCGGTGGCAACGGTCCGAGGTTTGAACGTTCAACCTTCGGTTCATCTGGAATTGCGTGTGATGGAGGCCTCGGGTGCGACCCGTGCCCGTTTCCGCCTCCGTGCCCGTGCCCCGGATGCAGGTCCGGCGACAGCGACCGAGACCAGGGTCAGCGGTTCCGGGCAGCGACCAGCGACCACGACATGGCCGCCTCCGGGTCCTGCACACCAGTCGATTCGAGGAGTTCATTGAACCACAGAGACACAGAGGGCACAGAGCCGCACAGAGGATGTTCTTGACCCAACGCGGGACCGTGGCGAGACCGTCTTGTTGCGACGTCACGATCTCTCTCTGTGGCTTCTCTGTGTTCTCCGTGCCTCTGTGGTTCAGCCGGGTGGGCGGCAAAGTTCGAACGTTCAACGTTCCAACGTTCAAACGCCGACCTTCCTGATCATCACCACCCTCGATGCTCCGCCCTTGAGGTCGCGGACGATCTCCAGGCTCCCGGGGAGCGCCCCCGCGACCTCGGCCTTGGCCGGACACTCGAGGCAGGCGAGGCCGCCGCCCGCGAGCAGGCCGCTGCTGAAGGCGGCGACGAGCGCCTCGAGGCCCTCCTGCCAGCTCGCGAAGGGTGGGTCAGCCCAGGCGAGCTCGAAGGCAGGGCCGGTGCGCGCGAGCTCACGGAGTGCGGCCGCGACCGGACGGACCAGAATCGCCGCCCGGGTGACTTCGAGGTCGAAGCGCGCGCAGTTGGCCCGCAGCACCCGGGCGATCGCCGGGTCGCGCTCGACGAAGGTGGCCGCCGCCGCGCCGCGGGAGAGGGCCTCGAGGGCGACCGCGCCGGTGCCGGCGTAGAGATCGAGGAAGCGGG
>JALOKS010000176.1 GCA_025456385.1 Thermoanaerobaculales bacterium
CGCGACGTCGCGACGGCGGAGGTCGAGCTCCCGCTCGGCGTGGCGGCGCCCTCGCGCTGGCTCAGCCTGCGTTCGGCGGTGGTCATGCTGCGCTACGCAGTCCCCGCCGGGCTGCCGAGGATGTTCCCCCCAAGCCCGCGGCTGCCGACGCCGTGAGCTGGGGAGGGTGGTGAGGCCGCACCGCTCCCTGTCACGCCGGGTGAGCGGAGCGCCCGCCCATATCCCCGTCATCCCAGGCAGTGGTACGCCGCGTCGCAGCGGTAACAGGTGAAATGACAGCACCTTGCGGTTTCTGTCATTGGGAGCGAGCGGAGCACCCGCCCTTCTCTCCGTCATCCCGAGCGAGTGAAGGCGACGCGAAGCGGCGCCGGAGCGAGTCGAGGGATCTCGTGAAGCTCAGGACGCCGGCTGTCTGAAGTCCGCGCCTACCGCTCGCCCTCGACGCCCTGCAGGCTGATCCACAGGACGGCGCTCACGAGCAGCGCCGCACCGAGCCACTGCCAGGGCCCGAGCACGGAACCGTTGACCAGGTAGTCGAGCAGCACCGCGGTCAGGGGGAGGAAGAGCTCGCACATGGTGGCGACCGAGGCGCGGACGCGGGTCAGGCCGTAGTAGTAGAGGAAGAGCGCGCCGGAGCCCGTGGTCAGGGCGATCAGCAGGATGATCGCCCAGTTGGCGGGGGTCACGGCCGCGAGCGGCGCTCCGGTGCCGGTGAGGAGGACCGTCGCGAGCGCGAGGATCGAGGTCATGCCGTAGCGGCCGAAGGTGGCGTCGGCGAAGCCGAGGGAGCCGAGCAGCATCTTCGAGAGCACGGTCGCGGCGCCGAAGGCGACGGCGGCGACCAGCGCCAGGAGGGCCGCCCGGAGGGCGATGGCGTCGGGCGCGGCGGCCGGCGTCGAGAGCCCGAAGGTCAGCAGGTAGGCGCCCCCGAGGGCGGCGACCGCGGCGCCCAGAAAGCGGGCGGAGACCCGCTCGCCGAGCAGCAGCGCCGCGAGGGCGAGCGCGACCACGGGCTGCAGCTTCTGCAGCAGGACGACCACGCTGAGCTGGTTGAACTCGACCAGGAACAGCGCCTTGACGATCGCGAGGGTGCCGAGCAGGCCGCCGGTGGTGGACACCAGGGCGAGGGCGAGCCAGCCCCGGGGCGGCATCCGGCGCAGGCGGCGGTAGCTGCGCCACAGGAACCCGTGCATGAGGACGAAGGGGATGGCGTGCAGCAGGAGGACGACGAAGGGCACCGGGAGGTTGCCGAGCCGGGGCGTGAGGACGACGCCGTCGATCGCCCACAGGGCGGCGGCGAGACAGATCAGAGCGGCGCCGAGGGAGGCGGCGGGGTTCTTCAGGCTCACAGCTCCACGCCCATGGGCTTGCGCAGCGCGAGCGCCACGACCATCGTCAGGACGAAGAACACGACCATCCAGGCGTAGCGCCACTCGAAGTCCCGACCGAGGACCCCGATCCGGCCGTCGGGGTAGCCGAGGCTGATCGACAGCACCGGCCCCCGGCGCGCGGTGGGCGGCTCGGAGGGCCACTCGAGCTGGCCGATGAAGGTGGGCGCCGGCCGCTCCGGAGACAGGCGGAGGAGCCGGTCGGTGGCGCCCAGCGACTTCGTGACCGCGGTGCCGTCGACGACGACGCGCAGCTCGTGGGCGCCCGACTCCTCGACCGCCAGCAGCCAGCTCGCCTGCGCGAGCTCGGGCACCCAGACCGGTCCGAGCTCCGCCCGCAGGCCAGGCGGCAGCTCGAGACCGAGCTCCGGCCTGCGGCCCGCGGCCGTTCCTGGCGGGAGCTGCACGGTGAGCTGCACCTCGTCGCCGGGCGCGAGCCCGCGGAAGCCGTAGAACTGGTGCAGCTGCGCCATGACCAGCACCAGCGGGGGCAGGATGAAGATCATCGGCTTGAGCGCCAGGCCCTGGTAGCGCAGGACCCAGCCGAGAATCTCCCACTGCGCGCGCAGGATGGCGCGCAGGTCGTCGTTGAAGAGGCGGATCTCGAACAGCCCGGCGTGAATCCGGCGCTTGACCTCGGCGATGCGGCGCTGGTTCGAGGTCTTGCCGAAGACCCACAGCGCGAAGATGCCGACCGGGATCGACCACAGCAGCACGCCGAGCAGCGCCGGCAGGCCGGCGAGCGGCGCCTGCAGGAGGTCGAAGAGCGGCCGCAGGAGGTCGTTGACGAGCTTCATGGGCTGTGACGCCGCCCCCTAGGACATGTAGCCGAGGCCCTGGAGGCGCTTCTTGATCTCCTCCTCGGAGCCGGCCTCCTCGAGCTGGGCGAGCTCCTTCTCGAGGGCGTGGGTGATGAACTCCTCCGGCGAGGCGTAGCCCGCGATCTCGGCGAAGCGGCGGACGCGCTCGACCAGGCTCTTTTCGAGCTTGACCTTGGTGTAATCGAACATGCCTCGTCCTCCTCAGACGTTCGGGAAGCGCGCCGGGTCGACGACCGGCGCGCCGTCCATGTGCGGCGGCGGCCGCAGGCCGAAGAGCGCCAGCGCGGTCGGCGCGAGATCGACGATCGCGGGGTCCGCGGCGTCGATCGGGTGGTTGGCGAGGAAGATCCCGGGCACCAACCTCGGGTCGACGATGTGGTCGCCGCTCCAGGCCTTGGTGTTGTCCTCGAAGATCGGCCCTGCGACCACGCCGGCGGCGCAACCCCAGGAGATCCGGTAGCCGTGGTTGTAGCCGATCAGCAGGTCGGGCGCGTTCCCCTTGTAGGGCCCGCGGTACAGCAGGTCGGTGTCGAAGGCCTCGTTGACGGCGACCTCAGCCTTCTCTTCGTCGACGAGCCCGTCGAGCCCGGCCTTGAGCTCGGCCTTGAGGGCCGCGGCCGCGGCGCCGGGTGCGACGATGCCGTGCGCCTCGCGGCCCTCGAGGTTGAGGAACACGCCGACCAGGCCGACGGCGTAGGCGCGGGTGCGCGACCAGTCGACCGACTGCAGCCACTGCGCGGAGCCGTCGGCACCTTCCTTGAGGTGCAGGTAGCCGTGCTCGAGCAGCCACGCGTTGAGGTTGACGCCGCGCCGGAAGGAGGTGCAGCCGTGGTCCGAGAGCACCCACAGCGCGTCGCCTTCGCCGAGCCGCGCCATGACCCTGCCGACGATCTCGTCGTTGCGCCGGTACTGGCGCTCGATGGCGTCGGCGTGCTCGGGGTCGGGGCCGTCCGGCGCCGCCGGGTGGCCGTCCTCGGTGTGGCGCCAGTACATGTGGTTGACGCGGTCGGCGGCGTCGAAGACCGTCACCAGCGCCCCGCGCCGATGCGTGTCGAGAGCGGCGAACAGCATCGCCTCCCGCTCGCGGTCGATGTCGGCGGTCTGGGTCCAGAAGGTGCGGTCGTCGGTGACCTTTTCGTTCAGGGCCCAGGTGTCCTCGGCGAGGCCGAGGGTGGCGTAGGGGCCGATCTTCTTCTCGAGGTAGGCGCTGTAGAAGCCCGGGTGGGAGATCGGCATCGCCGGTTTGGCGGGCTCGATGTTGATGGGGGAGAGGTAGAGCGACACGTGCTCGCCCATCTCGGTCAGCATCATTCGGGTCAGGCCGGCGACCTTGATCCCCGCGATCGGCCTGAACTCGAGCCGGAACCACCCGCTGAGCACACCCGGCTCGAGTGTCGCAGCCTCGCCGTTGACCGAGACCAGGGCGCGGCCGGCGCTGCGGTCGAGCGCGAGGGCCAGCGGCAACCTCATCTTCGGGCTGCCCTCGAGGAAGCTGTTCTCCGGGCCCTCGATGACGCCCTCGAAGCTGTCGGGCGAGCCGCTGCGGGCCAGGGGCAGCCGCAGCCCGCCCTCCTGGAAGGCCTCGCCCCCGGGGCGGGTCGAAAACAGCATGAAGGTGCCCTGGGTGCCGAGCAGGTCGGGGATGCACATGGCGCCGAGCTGGGCGCCGTAGAAGCGGTCGGGCGGGAAGGTGATGGGGACCCGGATGACGGTCGACCAGATGTTGTGCTCGCCGAGGATCGTCCACCAGGGCTTCGACTTGCGCAGCAGGCGGATGGCCGGCCTCGCGAGCGGGATCCGCAGGCGGCCGAGCTTGAGGACGCGGTCGACGGCGCCGATCTCGGTCGAGGACAGGCGCGGCAGGTAGGTGCGCGGGTCGCGGTCGAGGAAGTCAAAGATGTTGTGCTTGCCGGGGTTGGTGCCGGTGGTGAAGGTGGACCAGGCGACCGGCGTGATCGAGGGGAAGGTGGAGCGCAGGCGGCGGTAGCCGCCGGCGGCGGCGAGGCGGGTGAAGTTGGGCATGTGGCCCGCGGCCATCAGGCGCTCGGTGATCCGCGGATCCTGGCCGTCGAATCCGAGAATGATGAGGCGGCGGACGAGGGGCCTCGTGCGGCCGCGGCGGCGCAGGGCGCGCCACGCCATGCGGAAGGGCCAGGCGAGCAGCGAGACGCCGGCGAGAAGCATGGTGACGAAGAGCACCGCGAAGGAGCCGAGGACGGCGAAGCCCGCGCCGGGGCCGATGTAGGCGGCTGCGCCTGCAGGCTGGAGCAGGAGCGCGGCGAGCGCAGCCAGCACGGCCGCGGTGCGGACGGATCGGCGTGCGGGGCTCGCGGCCGTGGGCGGCAGCAACGGGTCTCCTTCGGGTGTGGGTTCGGCCGCCCCGATCTGGGGTTCCCGGCCGCGGCATTGTAGTATAGCCGGGACAGGCTCCGAGCGCTCGCCCGGCGCCTGCGCGCGTATCGTCAAACAGCGACAAACAGGGCGGTTGGGCCGGACATTCCGGACCGCGGGCCCGGCGGGAGCTGGCGAGATGGCATCGAGCTTCCAGAATCTGGTGCGGCGACTCCGCTACGGGAAGCCGGTCGTGGTGGTCTCGGGCTTGCCCCGATCCGGCACCTCGATGGCGATGAAGATGCTCGAGGCCGCAGGCATGAGCCTGGTGGTCGACAACGTCCGCACGGCGGACGAGGACAACCCGAAGGGCTACTTCGAGGACGAGCGGGTCAAGGAGCTCGCCGAGATGGCGGACACGAGCTGGGTGCGGGCCGCCCGCGGCAAGGTGATCAAGGTCGTGTCCTCGCTGCTCGGCCACCTGCCGCCGGACAACGACTACCGGGTGATCTTCATGCGCCGCGACCTGCGCGAGGTGCTGGCCTCGCAGGCGAAAATGCTCGCCCGGCGCGGTGAGACCTCCCACACCCCGGACGACCAGCTGCTGGCCGCCTACGAGCGGCACCTCGAGAAGGTGGAGTTCCAGCTCCGCTTCCGGCCCAACTTCGAGGTCCTCTACCTCAACTACGCGGAGGTCGTGGCCGAGCCGGCGACCGCGGCCGGGCGCATCGCCGAGTTCCTCGGCGGCAGTCTCCAGGTCGCGCGGATGGTCGAGGCGGTGGACGGCTCGCTCTACCGCAACCGCGCCGCGGGCGCCGGCTCGCGGGGCGCGCCAGGGTGAGCCCGCCGTGCCCTTGACCCGGGCTTCGCGGGCGGCACTGGGCGTGGCGGCGGCCGGCCTCGTGGCCCTGGCGGCGGCGCTCGCGCTCCGCGGTGACGGCGGCGCGGCAGGCGCGGGACCGCTGCTGCCGACGCTGCCGACCGACGGGCCCTCCCTCTACAAGGTGGAGTACCTCGGCATCACCTGCGGCCACATGGTGCTGTCGAGCGAGCTCGGAAACCGCGCCGGGCGCGCTGCGTACCACATCGTGATGACCGCACGGAACTCCAAGTTCTTCAACAAGATCTACCGCGTCGACGGGCGCATCGAGTCGTGGGTGGACGCGGCCAGCCTGAGCACCCTGAGCTACGAGAGCGATATCACCGAGAAGGGCGAGCGCAAGGTGCGGCGCTACCGCATCGATGCCGAGCGCGGCGTGCTGGTGGCGGAGAGGGACGGCAAGGTCAAGGAGACGCCCTACCAGGACGGCGGGCTCGACCCGCTCGCCTTCATCTTCCGCGGCCGGCTGCTGGCGGG
>JALOKS010000177.1 GCA_025456385.1 Thermoanaerobaculales bacterium
GATGGAGGTCAAGAAGGAGCTCGCGGGGCTGCTGGTCGGCGAGCTCCACTCGCCGGACGCCGCGACCGCCGCGCGTGCGGAGTTCGAGCGGGTCTTCGGAGGCGGCCAGCTGCCGGAGGAGATCGAGGAGGACAATCGCGAGGTGCCCGTCGGTGAGCGACCCCTCATCGTGCGGGAGCTGGTGGAGATCGGATTCGCGGCCTCTAATTCGGAAGCGCGGCGGCTCATACAACAAGGCGGCGTCAAGGTCGACGGCCAGACGGTGACGGACATCAACGCTGATTTCGGAGGTGCCGTCATCTCCGGCAAGCCCGTACTGGTGCAGGTCGGCAAGCGCCGTTTCAAGAGGCTGCGGTTCCAAGGCAAGTGAAGAGCCTCTGCTGTGGTCAACAAAAAACCCGCTCGGGGGAGCGGGTTGCTGTCGGATGGGGGAGCCGGGCTCAGAAGAACGAGGTGTTCTGCTCGACCTTCTGCCCCTCCTCGCTCAGGCCCTGGACCTGGATCGAGATGAAGGTCGGGCGGAACTTGTGGTCCTGGCAGATCCGGCGCAGACGCTCGTCGAGCTCGGCGTCCCAGAACTCGATGATCTTGCCGGTGGCGGTGCAGACCATGTGGTGGTGGCCGCCGCCGGGCTCCATCTTCTCGTAGTAGTAGTGCTCGCGCCCGAGGCGGCTCTTGCGCACCAGGCCGCACTGCACCAGCAGGTCGAGCGTGCGGTAGACGGTGGCGCGCGAGACCTTGCGCTGCTTGCCCTTCATCCGCGCCAGCAGGTCGTCGGCGTCGAGGTGCTCGTCGGTGGCGAAGATCTCGTCCAGCAGGGCCAGGCGCTCCTGCGTCACCTTGAGGTTGTTCTCCCGCAGGTGTTGGATGAAAAGCTTCTGGGCCCGTTGTGCGAGTTTGCTGCTCATGTCATTCATCCAGTCTCATTCTCAGCGTCTCAATCCACGGTAGCGTCGATGCGACCTCGTGTCAAGAGGAACCGCGGGAGAACGCCCGTCGCCGCCGGGGCCGGCGGGGGCGCCGAACCATGGCACATTTGAACAAGCTTAGAGCCTGATTCCTCGGGGTTTGCTCTCACCGGCGGCGGCTGATACCGTGCCGCGCGACAGCGCAGGGAGGTCGCGTCATGGACTACCCGATCTGGGATGTGGCGCTCGGTGGCGGCATGCTGATGGCACTCGTCGCCATACCCCACGTCATCGTCGCCCACTTCGCGATCGGCGGCGGCCTCCTGATCGCCGTCACCGAGACCCTCGCGGTGCGGCGCTCGGACTTCGAGCTGCGCGAGCTCGCCCGCCGCTCGTCGCTGGTGCTGATCCTGGTGTCGACGGTCTTCGGCGCCATCTCCGGAGTCGGCATCTGGGTCGTGGCCGGCCTCATCTCGCCGGCCGCCATCTCGGCCCTCATCCACACCTACGTCTGGGGCTGGGCGATGGAGTGGGTGTTCTTCATCCTCGAGATCGTCGCCGCCCTGGTCTACTACGCCACCTGGGGCCGGATCTCGAAGCAGGCGCACCTGCTGGTCGGCTGGCTCTACGTCGTCGGCGCCTACCTGTCGCTGGTGGTCATCAACGGCATCATCACCTTCATGCTGACCCCTGGCGAGTGGCTCGCGAGCCGGGCCTTCTGGGACGGATTCTTCAACCCGACGTACTGGCCCTCGCTCGTCCTGCGGACCGGCATCGCCCTCCTGATGGCCACGGCCTTCATGATCTTCGTCGCGCTGCGGGCGGGCGTTGAGCGCCGCGAGGCCCTCCTCCGCTACCTCGGGTGGTGGCTCGTGGCCGGCTGCGTGGTGGCCTACGCAGGCTACCGCTGGTGGGAGGCGGTGCTCCCCGGCACCGTGCGCAACCTCTTCAGGGGGGCCGAGCCGGCGCTCGCGCAGCTCGCGGCGACCCGCAGCTTCGCACTGTGGTCGCTGACCGCCGCCCTCCTCCTCGGCCTTGTCGTGCTGGTGCTCGCGCCGCGCCTCGCGCGCCCCGCGACCGCCGCCGTCCTGGCGCTGGCGGCCTTCGCCTTCTTCGGCGGCTACGAGCGCCTCCGCGAGGGCGTGCGCAAGCCCTTCCTGATCCACAGCCACCTCTTCTCGAACGGCCTCCTGCTCAGCGCCATCCCGGAGCTCAACGAAAGCGGCGTCGCCGCGCACTCGGGCTGGGTGGCGCGCGGCGGCGAGGACGGGGCGTCGCTCGGGCGCGCGCTCTTCCGCGCCCAGTGCGCGAGCTGCCACACCCTCGACGGTTACCAGAGCATCCGGCGGGCGCTGCCGAGCCGGGCCGACCTCGCCGCCTTGGCGGCGGCCGAGGGGCCGGAAGCGGCGGAGCGCGCGTTCCGGGCCGAGTGCGCGGCGTGCCACGCCGAGGTCGGCGCCCAGGAGATGCAGGGCATGCTGCCGAGCGCCGAGGAGATGGGGCAGGATCCCGAGATGATGGCCGAGCTCAACCGCGGCATGATCGCCGCCACGCTCCTCGAGCTCAGGGACATGGGCGAGGCCTTCACGGCCGCGCCGCACGGGGCGATGGTCGACACCGCGCCCCTGTTCGCGCCCTACATGCCGCCCTTCGTGGGTACCGACCGGGAGCTCGAGGCGCTGGCCGACCACCTTGCC
The DNA here is from genome assembly GCA_025456385.1 of Thermoanaerobaculales bacterium. Classification (GTDB taxonomy): domain Bacteria; phylum Acidobacteriota; class Thermoanaerobaculia; order Thermoanaerobaculales; family Sulfomarinibacteraceae; genus Sulfomarinibacter. The sequence continues at coordinate 2,606 of JALOKS010000177.1, forward strand.
TCGCTCGACCGCGGGGCCGAGCCGACGCCCGCCCGGCAGGGGGGACTGTGATGATCCCGAACCTCATCCCGAGCCTCGACGCCGCAGGCCTCCCCGGCCCGCCGGCACTCTTTCACGTGCTGCTGGTCTCCACCTTCTTCCTGCACCTCCTGTTCATGAACCTGACCCTGGGCGGAACCCTGCTGGCGGCGGTCGCACATCGTCTCGGCGGCGGCCGCGGCGGCGACCACCGCGCCGTTCTCGCCGCCCGCCTGACGGCGATCAACACCTACGGCATCTCGCTCACGATCACCACCGGCGTCGCCCCCCTCCTCTTCATCCAGCTCCTCTACCAGCAGTACTTCTACCCGGCGACCATCCTCCTCGGCTGGGCCTGGCTCGGCCTGCTGGCGCTGCTGACGCTGGGCTACTACGCCGCCTATCTCTACAAGTTCCGGGGCCTGCCGGCGCGCGGCTCCGGCGGCGGTGTCTGGATCGCGGCCTCCGCGCTGATGTTCCTCCTCGTGGCCGCCATCCACGTCGCGGTCCACCTGGTGTCGGTGCAGCCGGAGCGCTGGGCGGGCCTCGCCGACGGCGCCTGGAGCGTTCTCGCCGATCCGAGCTACCTGCCGCGGCTGCTCCACTTCGTGCTCGCGGGCCTCGGCTTCGCGGCCCTGGTCGCGACCTGGTGGGCCGTGCGCCGTGCCCGCGCGGGGGTCGAGGTCGAGCTCAACACCGCGATCGCCGCCTGGGCCTGGCGGTGGGTGCTGTGGACCACCCTGCTGCAGGTGGTGGACGGCTTCGTCCTCCTCGTCCTGCTGCCGCAGCCGGTGATGCGCGGCCTGATGCTGGGCGGGGCGACCACCCTGGTGCCGCTGGCGCTCGCCATTCTTCTCGGTCTCGGCCTGCTGATGATGGCCGCGCGCACCGCCGAACCGGCCGGCCAGCCGGGCCTGGTCGGCGGCACCCTGGCTGCGATGCTGCTCGCGATCGCGGTCATGAGCGTGACCCGCCACCAGCTGCGGGCGCTCTACCTCGCGCCCTTCACCGCCGACGCGGCGCCGACCGTCGTTCCGCAGTGGGGCAACTTCCTGCTCTTCGCCGTCCTGCTGGCGGCTGGGCTCGCGACCGTCGCCTGCATGCTGCGGAGGGTCCTCGGCTCGCCCGCCAGCGGGGCTGAGGCGGCCTAGCGCCGGGCCGCTGCGCCGGCCCAGACGGCTGCATCTTGACACTTGTATACAGGTTGTATACGATTTCTCCGATGGCGGAGCGGGGACGTCTCGAGGCGGTCGAGCGGCGGACGGCGGCCGAGGGCGTCTACCTCGCCCTGAAGCGCGACATCATCACCCTCCGCCACCCTCCGGGCGCTTCCTTGACCGAGCACAGTCTCGCCGCGCGCCACGGCACCAGCCGGGTGCCCGTGCGCGAGGCCTGCCGCCGCCTCCAGCAGGAGGGCCTCCTGGTCGGCAGGCCCTACAAGGGCTACTCGGTGCCCCCGATCTCGCTCAAGGAGATCGGCGACTGCTTCGACCTCCGCGAGCTCCTCGAGTGCCACGCCCTCGAGCTCACCTCGCGGCGGGCCTCCGCCGCCGAGCTCGCGGGGCTGAAGGCGCTCGCCGCCGTCGCCTACACCTTCCACGACTGGGACTCCTACGCGGACTTCCTCGAGCGCAACTTCGACTTCCACGTCCGGCTCGCGGCCCTCGCCCGCAACGAGCGCCTGCTCGGCGTGCTGCGCGACCTCCTCGGCACGATGCAGCGCTTCTTCTTCCTCGGCCTCGACCTCGGCGACTTCGGCGCCGAGATGCGCGGCGAGCACGAAGAGCTCATCGCCCACCTGCAGCACGGGCGGACCGCTGCGGCGATCGACTGCCTGCGCGGCCAGATCCGCTCCTCGCGCGACCGCATCCTGCGCGCGCTGATCGACCAACGGTTCGACCTGCCTCTCGAGTGAGGTGCGCCATGCCCGAGTTCGTCTACCTCGACAACGCCGCGACCACCTTCCCCAAGCCTCCCGAGGTCATCCGCTTCGCCTGCGACTTCTACCTCGCCAAGGGCGTCAACCCCGGCCGCACCGGCTTCGACCTCGCGCTCGAAGCCGAGGAGACCCTCGCCGCCGCCCGCCAGGCCCTCGCCACCTTCTTCGGCGGCCGCAACCGCGAGCGCCTGGTCTTCTCCTACAACGTCACCGATGCCCTCAACCTGCTGATCGGCAGCGTGCTCGAGCCCGGCGACCACGCGATCACCACCTGTCTCGAGCACAACTCGGTGCTGCGTCCCCTGCACCGCCTCGCCGGGCATGGGGTCGAGGTCGACCACCTGCCCTTCGACGGCTCAGGCTTCGTCGACCCCGGCGACATCGCCCGCCGCCTGCGGCCGACCACGCGGCTGGTGGTGGTCAACCACGGCTCCAACGTCATCGGCACCATCCAGCCGGTGGCGGAGATCGGGCGCATCTGCCGCGAGCGCGGGGTCCTGTTCGCGGTCGACGCCGCCCAGACCGCCGGTCTGGTGCCGATCGACATCGAGCGCATGATGATCGACGTCCTCTGCTTCACCGGGCACAAGTCCCTGTTCGGCCCTCCGGGGACCGGCGGCATGCTCATCGCCGACCACGTCGAGATCACGCCCTGCCGGGCCGGCGGCACCGGGGTCATGAGCGCGCTCAAGGGCCAGCCCGAGGCCTATCCCTGGCGGATGGAGTTCGGCACCGTCAACCTGATGGGGGCGGCAGGCCTGCTCGCGGCGCAGCGGTGGATCGCGGAGCGCGGCGGCGTGACCGCGATCTACGAGCACGAGATGCGCCACGCCCGCCGCCTGCGGGACGCGCTCGCCGCCATCGACGGCGTCCGCCTCTACTGCGCCGACATGGAGCGCGACCACCTGCCCGTCTTCGTCTTCAACATCGACGGCCTGCCCGCCGACAAGACCGGCAGCCTGCTCGACGTGGAGCACGAGGTGATCACGCGGACCGGACTGCACTGCGCACCCCGCGTCCACGAAGGCATCGGCACCTTCGCGGTCGATGGTGCCGTCCGCTTCTCCCCCGGGGTGTTCACCACCGACGACGAGGTCGAGCGGGCAATCGCAGCCGTCGCCGACATCGCGGCCTACGCGCGGAGCTCGCGCAGCGTGGCGGCCGGCCGGGCCTGAGCCCGTTCAGCCGCCGCCCCGCGCCCGCCACTGCTCCGGGGTCAGCGTGGTCATGCTGAGGGCGTGGATCGGGCCCCGCATCAGCTCGCCGAGGGCCGCGAAGACGAGGCGCTGCGCGGCGAGCCGCGACAGCCCGGCGCGTCGCGTGCTCCATGCGGGCCTCCCGGCCTCATCCGCGTGCCGAAGCGGCGCCCTTGCCGGCGCGCTCTCCGGAGCCGATGCGGGACCCGGCGGTGGCGCTCCTCAGCTCGGACCGTTGGACGGCTTCGGGCCCTCGCTGCCGTTGCCCTCGCCCGGACGGCTCTCGGAGCGGATGGAGTCCTTGAAGTTGCGGATCCCCTCGCCGAGTCCCTTGCCGAGCTTGGGCAGCTTGTTGACGCCGAAGATCAGGATCACGATCGCGAGCAGAATCAGCAGCTCGGGCAGGCCGAGGCTTCCGAACATGCGCACCTCCACGACCCGTGCGACGGCAGCGTCACCGCCGCCGACACCCGGGCGCTCACCAGTCTAGCAGAAGGCCCGGCAACGAAGGCGGGGCGGCGAGGGCCTCGAGCTCGCCGGCGAGCTCGGGGGCAAGGCCCTCGAGCCAGGAGGCGTAGCCGCCTCTGCCGGCCGCCAGCAGCCGGGCGAAGGTTCCGAGCACCTTGAGGCCGCGCTGCACACGCACCTGCCGCCACCGCAGCTCCCAGCCGGGAGCGGCGGCGGTGCGGGCTGCCCAGCGCCGGGCGAGCAGGGAACCCTCCTCGGGGCTGATCAGGCGCGGCATCGCGCGCTCATGGAGCAGCGACACGGCATCGTAGGTGTCGGGGCCGAGCAGGATGTCCTGGAAGTCGATCACCGCCACCTCGCCCGACGGCAGGACGAAGATGTTGTTGAGGTGGTAGTCGCGGTGGCAGACACGGCGGGGGTGGCCGCCGACGGCGGCCGCGAGCGCGTCGAGCCAGGTGGCGACCGCCGGGTCCGGTCGGCGGCCGCGGTGGTGGCGGCAGAACCAGAGCTCGAAGCCCGCGAGCTCCCAGCGCAGGCGGACGGCGTCGAGCGGGGGGTTCCACGCCGGCAGCGCGGC
>JALOKS010000475.1 GCA_025456385.1 Thermoanaerobaculales bacterium
CGAGAAGGTCGTGAACGACTGGATCGCCACCGCGCGGCACCCGAAGACGGGCCGGCTCTTCACCGAGATGGTCTACCAGCCGATGCTCGAGGTGCTCGACTACCTGCGCGCGAACGGCTTCAAGACATGGATCGTCTCGGGCGGCGGCGTCGAGTTCATGCGCCCGTGGGCCGAGGCGGTCTACGGCGTCCCGCCCGAGCAGGTCATCGGCAGCAGCATCAAGACGAAGCTCGAGATGCGTGAGGGCAAGCCGGTGCTCGTGCGCCTGCCGGAGATCGACTTCATCGACGACAAGGCCGGCAAGCCGGTCGGGATCAACCGCCACATCGGCCGGCGGCCGATCGCCGCGTTCGGCAACTCCGACGGCGACCTGCAGATGCTGCAGTGGACCGCGGCGGGCGCCGGGCCGCGGCTGTGCGTCTACGTCCACCACACGGACGCCGAGCGCGAGTGGGCCTACGACCGCCAGTCCCACGTCGGGAAGCTGGACGAGGGCCTCGACGAGGCGCGCGCGAAGGGCTGGACCGTCGTCGACATGAAGACGGACTGGCGGCGCATCTACCCTTTCGAGGCGCGCTGAGGCCATGATCGCCAGGCTGCTCCGATCGCTTGCCCTCCTGGGCGTCCTGTGGCTCTCCGGTGCCGTGCCGGCCCGGGCGCAGACCGAGGACATCCTGCCCCCGGCGCCGGCCGGCTACCAGCCGGTCGTCCCCGAGCTGGTGTCGAAGGATGCCGAGATCGAGTCGCGCTGGTTCACGCTGCACCTCGGCGTCGTGCCGATCCTCGACTACACGTGGCTCACGCAGGACCAGGCGAGCGTCGACCAGGTCGGCGTGCAGGAGGACGACTTCGACATCCGCTCGGCCCGCATCATGGCCCGGGGCACGTTCGGACGCGGCTACAAGGTCCGGTACCTCCTCGCCTTCGAGTACCGCGGCTTCGACAGCAGCCCGAACAACGACTGGAACTTCACCGACATCACGCTCACGTTCCCGCTCGGCAAGGCCGGCGACCTCAGCGTCGGCAAGATCAAGGAGCCCTTCGTCTACGAGATGGTGGGCGACGCCGCGAACCTGCCGCAGGTCGAGCGGCTCATGAGCCCGTTCTTCGTGTCGCGGAACTGGGGGCTGCGCTGGTCGCGCCCGCTCGCCGGCGAGCGGATGACGGCCTCGGCGGGCGTCTACAACGACTGGTTCACCACCGACCCGACCTGGGAGGAGAGCGGCACCACGGTCGCGGCGCGGCTGACCGGCCTTCCCTGGATGAGCGAGTCCGGGCGGCGCTTCCTCCACCTGGGCGCCGCCTTCCGCCACGACGGGGCCGATCTCGACCAGGTCCGCCTCAAGGGCCGGCCGGAGTCGAACGTGACGGACAACTACGTCGACACCGGCAACATCCCCGCCTCCGCCGCGAGCAACTACGGCCTCGAGGCGCTGTGGAACGAGGGGCCGGTCTCGCTCCTCGCCGAGTACGACGAGGCGCACGTCGACGCGCTCGACGGCAGCGCGCCGCAGTTCCGCGGCTGGTACGTGACCGGCTCGTGGGTGCTGACCGGCGAGCACCGGCCCTACGACAGGAAGGCCGGCTACGCGCGGCGGGTGATGCCGAAGGGGCGCTGGGGCGCCTTCGAGCTCGTCGGCCGCTACGGCCTCGTCGATCTCGTCGACAGGGGCATCGACGGCGGGTACCTGAAGAAGTGGTACGCCGGCGTCAACTGGTGGCCGAACCGCCGGTTCCGGGTGAGCGCTGGCTACGGCCGCGCGACGCTCGACAAGGCCGGCACGACCGGCCACACGAACCAGTACTTCACCCGCGTGCAGTGGGTGTACTGAGCCCGCGTCCGGGAGGAGGAGTGCCTCGTCCGGGAGGGCCTCGCACGCCTGCTCGGCGACGACTTCGAGGTCGTCGCCAGCGTCGTCGACCGCGCGAGCCTGGTGGCCGAGGCCCGTCGCCTCCTCCCCGACGCCGTGGTCGTCGGGGTGGGCCTGCTCCTCGAGGGCGGGGCGGCGGTGGCGCGCGAGCTGCGGGCGGCGGCGCCGGGAGCCGGCCTGGTGGCGGTGGCTTCCGCGGAGGCGATCCCGCCCGCGCTCGTCCGCGAGCTGTCGGGCTGGGTCCAGCGGTCGTCCACACCCGGCGAGCTGCGCCGGGCGGTCCGGCTCGCGCTGCCCGGCCGCGCCGGCGTGCCGTCCGCGGCCCGGCAGGGAGCCGCTGGCGCGTCCTTCCCGACCGCCGTCCACCCCGACTTGTCGCCGAGGGCCCTCGAGGTTCTCCGGCACCTCGCAGAGGGCAAGCTCATGAAGCAGGTGGCCGCCGACCTCGGGATCGCGACGCGGACCGTGGCCTTTCACAAGTACCGGGCGATGAAGCAGCTGGGGCTGAACTCCAACGCGGCGCTCGTGCGGTACGCGGTCCGGGCTCAGATCGTCTGATCGCCGGGCGGCGTGGCGTCTCTCGCCGCGTCCTTCCGGGCGGGCCGGGCCCGCAGGCGCAGGTAGACGGCCGAGACGACGACCGAGGCGAGGACGTAGGCGAGGACCAGCGCCGCCGTCCTCGGGCCGGGCACGCTCGACGCGGCGAGCAGCGCGATCCCGACGTGGCGCGAGGCGCAGGAGACGGCGAGGGCCGCGCGGTCGCCCGGGTCGGGCCCGCCGAACAGGTGACCGACGGCGAGGGCGACCACCGTCATGCCGAGCAGCGCGAGCAGGGGCCCGAGGCCCGACGCCACGAGCAGCCGGCCGTGCATCGCGAGCAGGGCGAGGCCGGCGAGGGAGAGGACGACCCCGCCGAAGGCCAGCATCCCCTCGGAGAGCCTCTCCGCCGCGGCCGGGAGCAGCGGCCGCAGCAGCATGCCGAGGAGAAGGGGCACGAGGAAGGCCTTGGCGATGAGCCGGGCCAGCGCCCCGGGGTCCACGCTCGAGTCGCGCCCGAAGACCTCGCCGAGGACCTCGACCCACAGGGGAACCGCCACGATCGCGAGGAGCGAGGAAGTCACGACGAGGCTGAAGACGTAGCCCTCGCGCCCGAGCTTCATGAGCTTCTTCGGGAGCAGCGGCGCCCCGGCCGAGATCGCGAGGACGAGCACCGCCGTCCGGACGGCGGGGGACATCGGCAGCACCTTGGCCAGGAGGAGGATGACGGCCGGGACGGCGACGTACATGGCGAGGAGCGAGCGGGCGAGCTGGCGCGGGCGGCGCCAGAGGTAGGCGAGGTCGGCCGCGCTCGACCCCAGGCCGATCGCGAAGATCAGCGCGAGGACCGACAGCTTGACGGCGAGGAGGAGGGACTCCGTCATCTCACGCCGGGGCTCAGGGCGCGCTCTTCGCGGGCGCGCCGGCTTCGCCCAGCCCGACGTCCGCGCCCAGCCAGATCATGTGCTCGGTGATGGCGAGGTCGCTGAGCTTGACCTCGATCCGCAGCACCTCGTCGCGGACGGTCATCGTCGGGGCGATGCCGACCGGCACCGCCATGGGCTTGATCTTCTCGGTG
>JALOKS010000178.1 GCA_025456385.1 Thermoanaerobaculales bacterium
CCGCAAGCGCTACGCCGACGGCTGGTCCCTCGACGGCTCGCTGGTGTGGTCCGACCTCACCGGCAACGCCGACTACGACCTCAGCGGCTATGGGACCGGCTTCGACGACCTCAACGGCTTCACCAACGCCGAGGGCAAGCTGCCCTTCAACTCGGAGTGGGTCTTCAAGGTCTCGGCCTCGCTCGACCTGCCGTGGCGGATGATGCTTTCCGGTTTCTACCAGTACCGCACCGGCGAGTACTGGACGCCGTACGCGGTCTTCGAGGGCCTCTTCTTCAACGACCGGCAGCCGATCTACCTCACCGGGCGCGGCTCGCAGCAGCTCGACGACCGCCAGGTGCTCGACCTGCGGCTGCAGAAGGAGTTCGGCCTCGGCGGCGGAATGGCGATCGCGCTCTTCGTCGACGCCTTCAACGTCCTCGACTCGGACACCGCGACCGATGTCAACGAGCAGTGGGGCTGGTACGTCTACGACTACCAGGACCACCCGGACAGCAGCTTCTGGGACCCGAACTCGCGCTACCAGGAGGTGCAGGGCATCCAGACTCCGCGCGAGATCCGCCTCGGGGCGAAGTTCTCCTGGTAGCTTGCTGACACCCACGGGGCGGCCTGCGGGCCGCCCCGTTCTTTTCTCTTCGGGAGGGACCATGCGACGCGCGCTGACGACCTCCGCGCTCGGGATCTGCCTGCTCGCCGCCTTCGCCGGCGCGGGCGAGCTCCCTCGGGGCCACCTGGTCCTCAACGGCGGCGGCGGCAAGCCCGCGTCGGTGCTCGACACGTTCGTCGAGCTTGCCGGCGGCACCGAGTCGACGATCGTCGTCTTCCCGACCGCCTCGGCCGAGGCCGACACCGGCGAGTACTACCGCGGTCTCTTCGCCGAGCACGGTGCTGCGGAGGTCGTGGTCGCCGAGGTCCGCACGCGGGAGGACGCCGCGGAGCCCGCTCTCGCCGCGACGGTCGCGGCCGCGGGCGGGATCTGGTTCGCGGGCGGCGACCAGCGCCGCATCACCGACGCCCTCAACGGCACGCCGGTGGGCGAGGCGGTCCGCGCGGCCTTCGCGCGCGGCGCGGTGGTCGGCGGCACCTCGGCCGGCACCGCCTGCCAGAGCGGGCTGATGATCACCGGCGAGGGCGACTTCACAGTCATCACCGCCGGCAACGTCGAGCTCAGCCCGGGCCTCGGCCTCTTCGATGGCGTCATCGTCGACCAGCACTTCGTCGCCCGCAGCCGCCACAACCGGCTGCTCGCGGTGGTGCTCGAGCACCCGGAGCTGCTCGGCGTCGGGATCGACGAGGCGACCGCGGTCTGGGTGCGGCCGGACGGCACCTTCGAGGTCCTCGGCGAGGGCTGGGTCGTGGTCTACGACGCGGCGGCGGCCGCGGTGCACCGCGCGCCGCGGGCCGGCGGGGGCGAGGCCCTCGGAGTCCACGGCCTCACGACCCATGTGCTGCTGCCGGGGGAGGTCTTCGACCTGCGCGGGCGGCGCGTCGTGCCCGCGGGGACCGGAGGCGGGGCGTGAGCGTGCGCGCGGCGGGCCTGGCGGAGGCGGTGGTCGCGTCGACCGTGGACCTGCTGGAGGAGCTGTGCGCGATCTCGTCGGCGAGCGGCGACCGCGCCGGGCTCTATGCCGTTGCCGAGCGCCTGGGCTCCGAGCTCGCCTGCCTGGGCCTGGTCCCCGAGCTGCACGCGGAGCCGGGCATCGACGGCGAGGCCCAGCCGGTGCTGGTCGCCCGCGGGCCGGGGGTCGGGGAGCGCTCGACCCTCCTGGTCGGCCACCTCGACACCGTGCTGCCGGCGGTGCCGCCGCGGCGCTGCGGCGACCGACTCGAGGGCACGGGCGCCCTCGACATGAAGGGCGGCCTGGCGGCCTTCGTCGGCGCGTTGCGGGCGCTCCGCGCCAGGGGCGAGGAGCCGCCCGAGGACCTCGTGCTGGTCGCGGTGCCGGACGAGGAGGTCGGCGGTCCGATCTCCGTGCGGTCGGTGCGGCACTGGGGCGGTGCGGCGCACACCGTGCTCGTGCTCGAGCCGGGCCTCGCGCGCGGCGACGGCGAGACTCTGGTGACGGGCCGGCGCGGGCTCACCACCTGGCGCCTGGACGGGCGCGGCACCGCCGCCCACTCGGGGGTCGCCTACTGGGAGGGGCGCTCGGCCCTGGCGGCTGCGGCGACCTGGGCCGGCGCCGTGCAGCGGATGTCGGAGCGGGGCGACGGCCCGGTGGTCAACGTCGGGCGGATCGTCGGTGGCGACTCGGAGTTCGTCAGCGACGTCGGCGAGGAGCACCGCTTCATCGGCACCAGCGAGCGCCTGAACATCGTCGCCGACCGCTGCCTGGTGGAGGGGGAGATCCGTCACCTCGCGGCGGAGGACTGCGAGCGCTTTCTCGCGCGGATGCGCGACCTCGCCGACGACCTGGCGCGGGGCTGGGGCGTCGAGCTCGAGCTCGCGGAGATCGATCGCATCCCACCGATGGCAGTGTCGGCGGCGAGCGCGGGCCTGGCTGACCACCTGGTCAGGGCGGCAGCGGCCGACGGCTGGCGGCTGGAGCTCGAGCCCAACCGAGGCGGCGTGTCCTTCCCCAACTTCCTGCCCGACCCGGCGGCGGTGTGCGTGGTCGACGGCCTCGGCCCGGTCGGAGACGGCATGCACACCCGCCGCGAGTACCTCGACCTCGGGTCGCTCAGGCGCCGCATCGCCCTCATCGCGGAGGCGCTGGTGTACGTGCGGGATCGAGGCGGGAAGTGACATCGTGAGAACGTGAGCCGCCTGCGGAATTCAAGAGAAGCGAAGTGACCGGATCCGGTATCGCCTGTGCGGGGCAGATGATCATTCGCGTCGTTCTCGTAGGCGCACCCTTCAGGGTGCGCGAGAAGCGTATTGAAGCGTCCGTTGGCGGACCCTGAAGTGAAGGGTCCGCCTACAAAGGGAATTTGCAAGAACCGGGCACGAGTCGGGTCAGGTCCGGAAACTCGAAATCCGAAATCGGCCAGTCATGGCTCACCGGCGACCCGGCTGCGCCTCGCGCCCGCCGCTCACAGCTCCCGGAGCGCGGTCGCGACGGGCAGGCGGGCGGCGCGGACGGCGGGCAGAACGCCGCCCGCGAGACCCATCAGCAGCGCGAAGCTGATCCCGGCCAGCAGCAGCTGCGGCGTGACCTTGAAAGCGAAGGCCAGGTGCGAGAAGGTCTGCCAGTTCATGGTGCCGGCGGTGAAGCCGTTGAGCGGCAGCACGGCGAGGCAGCCGAGGATGCCGCCCGCGGCCGCGATCAGCAGCGCCTCGAGCATGAAGGAGAGCACGACCGAGCCGCCGCCGAAGCCGAGGGCGCGCATGGTCGCGATCTCCCGAGCCCGGGCCGCGACCGCGGAGTACATGGTGTTGAGCGCTCCGAAGACCGCGCCGATCGCCATCACGAAGGCGACTAGAAAGCCGAGCACCCGGATCAGGGTGCTGACCATCTGCGACTGCCTGGTGTAGTAGGCCTCCTCCCGCTCGACCTGGACGCTGAGCCGGGGATCGGAGGTGAGGGTGTCCTTGAGACCGTCGAAGGCTGCTGCGCTCTCGAGGCGCACGGTGGCGGACTGGAAGATGTTCTCGGGCCGCTTGAAGGCCTGCGCGAGCACGCCGGCGTCGGTCCACAGCTCGGAGTCGAAGGCGGAGCCGCCGGCGTCGAAGATGCCGACCACCGTCCACTCGCGGCCGCCGAACCGCACCTTCGCGCCGAGGTCGAGCCCGCGGTAGGTCGTCACCGCGTTCTTGCCGACCACGATCTCGGCGAGGCCGGGCTGGAAAAAGCGGCCCTGAGCGACCGTGACCGAGGGGCGAACCTCGAGGACCTGCGGGCTGAGCCCGCGCACCTGGACGTTGGCGTCGGTGCCCGAGGACTTGAGCTGGAAGGCGCCGATCACGACCACCTCCGGGCTCACGAGCGGCACGCCCCCGGCGCCGCGGGCGACCTGGGCCGCGTCGCCGATGATGCGGACCTGGTCGAGAGCCACGATGCTGTCCATCTCCGAGGAGGCGCCAGCGCGGCGGATGATGGCGTTCTCCGGCGAGCCGGAGGCGATCAGCGTCGCCTGGAAGCCGCGCGCCATGGCGAGCATGGCGACGAAGACGCCGACGGTGCCCGCGATGCCGGCCACCGACACGACGGCGGTCCTCCAGCGGGCGGCCACCGAGCGCAGGTTGTACGTGATCGGGATCGCCATCACACCCTCCGCAGCGCGTCGACGATGCGCAGCCGCATCGCGGTCAGGGCGGGGACCGAGCCCGCAACCAGGCCCACCGTCACGGCGATCGCGAAGCCCAGGAGCATCTCGGACGGGGCGAGGTAGAAGGTCGGCAGCATGCCGCCGGTCGGGTCTCCGCTCAAGGTGAAGAGCTTGGCGAGCGCGAGGCCGAGCGCGCCCCCGACGCAGGCGATGAGCAGCGACTCGACGAGCACCAGGACCAGCACCGTCGCGTCGGTGAAGCCGAGGGTCTTGAGCACGCCGAGCTCCGGCACCCGCTCGCGGACCGTCATCGCCATCGTGTTGCCGGTGACCAGCAGCAGGGTGAAGAGCACGACCGCCCCGATCGAGAGGATCAGGAGCCGGATATTGCCGATCTGCTTGGCGAAGCCCGCGGCGAAGGCCTTCTCGGTCTCGGTGGAGGTTTCCCAGGCGGAGTTGGCGAAGCTCTCGTCGACCTTTCTGGCGACCGCGACGGCATGGTCGGCGTCGTCGATCTTGACCGTGTACCAGCCGACGGTGCCCTTGCCGAAGGGCCGCCGCTCCTCGAGGTACTTCCAGTGGAACCAGAACAGGCTCTCGTCGTCGCCGGTGCGGGCGCCGTCGTAGATGGCGCGGATGTTGAACTCCCAGGTGCCCGGCCAGATGGTGCCCTGGATGGGCACTCGGTCGCCGACCTGCCAGCCGAAGCGGTCGGCCGTGACGCGCCCGACCACCGCCCCTTCCTGATCGGCGAGGAAGTCCCGCCACTGCTGCTCGGGTATCTGGAACTCGGGGAACATCTGCCGGTAGGTCTCGGTGTCGACGGCGAACTGCGGGAAGAAGTTGCGCTCGTCCTGGTAGACGCCGCCGAACCAGGTTGCGAAGGTCGCCTCGGTGATGTGCGGCATCTGGCGGAGTCGCTCCTGGTAGGAGAGGGGCAGGGGCATGATCAGCGAGGTGCGGTTGCGGATCACCAGGCGGTCGGCGCCGGCGACGTCGACGCCGGCGTTGAGCGAGGTCTCGATGGTGACCAGCAGCCCGAAGAGAAACAGGGCGACCGCGATCGACCCGACCGTCAGCAGCGTCCGTGTCTTCTTGCGGAACAGGTTGCGGAGGACGAAGGGGAGGAACTTCATGAAGCCGCCGCCTCTGCCGCCTCGACCAGCACGCCCTTGTCGAGGTGGAGCACGACGTCCGCGCGCTCGGCGGCGAGCGGGTCGTGGGTCACCATGAGCACGGTCTTGCCGTGGTCGCGGACCAGGCTCGTCAGAAGGTCGAGGATCTCGCCGGCGGAGCCGCGGTCGAGGTCGCCGGTCGGCTCGTCGCAGAGCAGGAAGCTCGGGTCGGTGACGATGGCGCGGGCGATGGCGACGCGCTGCTCCTGGCCGCCCGAGAGCTGCCGCGGGAAGTGGTTCATGCGGTCGGCGAGGCCGACGAGCGTGAGCGCGGTCTCGACGTGCGTGCGCCGTTGCATCTTGGACAACCGTGTCAGGAGGAGGGGCAGCTCGACGTTGCCCGCCGCCGTCAGGACCGGGATCAGGTTGTACATCTGGAAGATGAAGCCGACGTGGCGGGCGCGCCAGGCGGCGAGCCGGCCGCCGGACATGTGGGTGATCTCGTCGCCGCCGAC
>JALOKS010000013.1 GCA_025456385.1 Thermoanaerobaculales bacterium
GGCGGTCCGCGAAGCTCAGCTGAAGCTTCTCACGCGAAGGTGCGCTGCATCTCGTCGCGGATCATCCGCGTGTGCTGGGCCTCGGCAGCGCTGAGGTCCTTGAAGAGCTTTTCGATCTGCTCGTCGCTCACGTAGTCGATGGCGCCGGAGTAGAACTCGAAGGCACGGTTCTCTGAGTCGAGGGCGATGTCGAAGGCGTGGCGCAGGGATGCGTCGGTCGGCAGCTTGTCGAAGTCGGGCATCTCCACTGCCCACGACACCTTGTCGGCGTTGCTCTTCGGGGCGTTGCCGTACAGGCGCGTGCGCTGGACCACGATCTGGTCGTGATGGTGGCGCTCGAGCTTGGCCATGCGCAGGAAGAAGTCGCGCACCTTCGGGTCGCCGTCGGTGACCCAGTCGGCGAGCTGCTCGTAGTAGAGCTCGGCTTCGCTCTCGATGGCGATCGCCATGTCGAGGACGTCCGTTCCGCTGAGCTTCGCGAAGTCGAGATTCAAGGCCATTCGATCCTCCTCGGGGGGGCCGGCGCCGGCGCACCGGGTGGCCGCACTGTGCCGCGCCGCGGCGAGGATGTCAAGGCCGCCGCGCCGCCCGTTTCACTGAGCGCGGAACCACGCCACGGTGGCCGGAATTCCACGCGCCAGCGGCGTGTCCACGGCCACGCTCAGCTCTTCGAGCAGGCGCTCGGAGCTGATGCAGGACCGACGCTGCTCGCCTGCCATCGCCGGGCCGTAGCCGGGTGCCTCGCCGTAGTCGGCCGCCTCGGCGATCAGGGCGAAGAGAGTGGAGACGTCCGTCTCGACGCCGGTGCCGACGTTGAAGGTCGCGAAGCCCGGGCGGTCGAGCGCGGCGAGGTTCGCCCGCACCACGTCCTCGACGTAGACGTAGTCGCGGGTCTGCAGGCCGTCGCCGTTGATGACCGCGGGCTGCCGGTCGAGCAGGCGGCGGCTGAAGATGGCGACCACCCCGGCCTCGCCGTGCGGGTTCTGGCGCGGGCCGTAGACGTTGGCGTAGCGCAGGCAGGTCGCGTCGAGGCCGTACTGGCAGTGGTAGACGTACAGATAGCGCTCGCTGGCGAGCTTGGCGACGCCGTAGGGCGAGACCGGCCGCACGGGGTGCTCCTCGTCGGCGGGGAAGCGCTCCTGCTCGCCGTAGATCGCGCCGCCGGTCGAGGCGAAGACGACCTGCTGCAGGCGCCCGCGCCGCCCGGCCTCGAGGAGGTTGAGGAGGCCGAGGATGTTGACGTCGGCGTCGAAGCGGGGGTCGGCCACCGAGCGCCGGACGTCCATCTGCGCCGCGTGGTGGACGAGGACCTCGACCTCGCGCTCGACCAGCAGCGCGGCCGCCTCGGGCGACCGCACGTCGAGCACCGCGAGCTCGGCGCCGGCGGGGACGTTCTCCTTGCGGCCGCTCGAGAGGTCGTCCACAATCAGCACCCGGCGGCCGGCGCGGACCAGGGCCTCGGCGACGTGGCTGCCGATGAAGCCCGCGCCGCCGGTCACGCAGATGGTCGATGCCATGAGGCTCCCCCCGCTGCTCGCCCGCGGATTCTACCAGCGCCCCACCGAGGTGGTGGCGCGCGAGCTGCTCGGCAAGCTGCTGGTGCGCGAGGATCCGCAGGGCACGGTCGCCGTCCGCCTGACCGAGGTCGAGGCCTACCTCGGCGTCGACGACGCGGCCTGCCACACCTTCGGCGGCCGCCGGACCGCGCGCACCGAGACCATGTGGGGCGAGGCCGGCCACGCCTACGTCTACCTCGTCTACGGCCTGCACTCCTGCCTCAACGTGGTGACGGTCGGCCGCGGCCGGCCGGAAGCGGTGCTGATCCGCGGCGGCATGGTCGAGCACGGCCTCGAGCTGGCGCGGGCGCGGCGCGGCGCCGGCGTTCGGGAGCGGGCCCTGGCCGACGGCCCGGGCAAGCTCTGCCAGGCGCTCGCGGTCAGCCGCGCGGACGACAGCGCCGACCTCTGCGATCGCGCCTCGGGGCTCGTGATCCGCGACGACGGGCTGCGGGTCGGGGAGCGCTCGGTGCGCCGCCTGCCGCGGGTCGGTGTCGCCTACGCCGGCGCAGCCGCCGCGTGGCCCCTGCGCTTCGTCCTCAGCTGAGCCCGGCGAGGGTCGCCAGCAGCTTCGCTTCGTCGATCGGCTTCTGCAGGTAGGCGTCGGGGTGGTAGGACTTGAAGCGGTCGAGGAAGTCCCCGAAGTCCGACTTCAGGGTGTCCTGGATGCCGGTCACCAGCACCACCGGCACCCCGGCCGTGCGCTCGTCCTTGCGCAGCGCGATCAGGGTGCTGAGGCCGCCGCGCTCCGGCATCATGACGTCGAGCAGCACCACCGCGGGCGGCTGCTCCTGGGCCAGCGCGATGCCCCGGTTGGGGTCGTTGGCGGTGCGGACGCTCCAGCCGTGGTCGGTGAGAAGCGTTTCGAGGTAGGTCGTGATGTCCGGCTCGTCGTCGATGATCACTGCGGTCTTCGCTGCCATGGGCCCTCCCCGAAGCTCGTGCTCACGCGTGCACAACCATAACATCGGCGACCGAGCGCGGCAACGGAAATGAGACGTGAGAATGAGATCAATGATATGTTCGCTAACTCCTAGTTGACAGGTATGTGTACTGGGAATATCTTTGACCCGCGATGAAGATCTCGACGCGCGGCCGCTACGCTCTCCGCATGATGCTCGACATCGCCCGCCACGGCGGCGACGAGTCACCGGTCAGCCTGGCCTCGGTGGCCGAGCGCACCGGGATCTCCCACGGCTACCTCGAGCAGGTGGCGCTCGCACTGCGCAGCGCCGGCCTGGTGCGCGGGGTCGCCGGGCGCCACGGCGGCTACCGGCTCGGCAGGCCGACCCATCAGATCACCATCGGCCAGATCCTCGAGGCGACGATCGGGCCGGTGTGCGTGGTCGACTGCGTCGACGAGCCCGAGGCCTGCCTGCGGGCCGAGTTCTGCGAGTGCCGCCTCGTGTACGCGCTCATCAATCAGCGCATCGGCGAGGTCCTGAACGAGTTCACCCTCGCCGACCTGGCGAACCCGCGCTGGCTCAAGGAGACCGCGAAGGTCTTCAGCGCGGAGCTGGTGGGGATCAAGGTCGGCAGGTGATCGACCTGGTACGGGGGTCAGGGAGGAAGGTCATGGTGGAGCAGAGAGTCGGGCAGAAGACGATACGGTTGGTGCGCGGGGACATCACGGAGATGGAGGTCGACGCCTTCGTCTTCGACATCACCGAGGACGTCAAGCTGGGCTCCGGCTTCGGCGGCGCCATCCAACAGCGCGGCGGGGTGGCGATCCAGAAGCAGCTGGACACCATCGGCAGCTGCCCGACCGGTGAGGCGGTGGTGACCGAGGCCGGGCTCCTCAAGGCCTCCTGGATCATCCACGCCAACGGCCCCAAGTTCCGCGAGGAGGACGAGGAGGCCAAGCTCGCGAGCGCGGTTCGCGCCGCGCTCGCCCGCGCCGAGGAGAAGGGAGTCAAGCGGCTCGCCTTCCCGCCCATCGGCACCGGGCTCTACCAGGTGCCGCTCGACCTCTGCACGCGGGTCATGGTGGACACCATCAGCGAGCACCTGAGCGACGGCGCCTCGCTCGAGGAGGTGCTGATCGTCGCTCCGGACGACCGGGAGTACAAGCCCTTCGCGGCGCGGATCCAGGAAGGAGCCTGAGATGCACGACGTCAGCCCTGCCCTGCACACGGCGGAGATCATTCACTGGATCGCACTCGCGGTCATGGCGGTCGTGTACTCGCTGCGCATCCGCTGGCTGCTCTCCTTCAACCTCGCGCGGGACCGCTCGGTCCCGGGCAACCCGGCGCAGTCGAACGCGAAGAAGGGCGCCCGGCACTCGCTCTTCAACGTCGCGATGCCGTGGTCGATGGAGAGCACCCGGAGCCGCAAGGGTTTCGGCTTCTACCTCAGCTTCGTGGTCTTCCACCTCGGCGTCGTGGCGGGCATCGCGCTCGCCTTCGTCAGCACCATCGCGCCCGACGTGCTGCGCATCCCGGCGGTCGCGACGACGATGCTGGCGCTGATCGTCGGGGCGTTCCTGGTCGCCCTCTACCGCATCGCGCGGCGCCTGCTGCGGCCGCTGATGCGGCTCATCAGCACGCCGGACGACTACTTCTCGCTGATCATGCTGACGGTCTGGTTCGGGCTCGGCGCCTGCACCCAGGCCCACCTGATCGGCGCCTGGGGCATGACGAGCGAGGCGATACTCATCGCCTACCTCTACCTGACCAGCTTCTTCTTGCTCTACGTGCCCTTCTCCAAGATCTCGCACTACCTGTACTACCCCTTCACCCGCATCTACATCGGCCGCGCGCTCGGTCACCGCGGCAGCTACCCGGTGGTCCGGGGCGAGGAGGCGTGATGAGCAGACCGGCAAAGACCCACAAGGTCAAGATGATGGAGCAGCAGCTCGCGAAGAAGCTCACGCGCCAGGTGGTGGGCTCGCTGGTCGGCTGCGTGCACTGCGGCATGTGCAACGACGCCTGCCACTACGTGCTCGCGTTCCCCGACGACCCGAAGATGACGCCGTCGTACAAGGCCGACCAGCTGCGCAAGCTGTTCAAGGCCAACTTCGACTGGACCGGGAAGGCCATCCCGTGGTGGGTGGGCGCCGACAAGGCGCCGCTCACCGACGACGACCTCGAGGTCATCAAGGACATCTCCTTCGGCACCTGCACCAACTGCCGGCGCTGCACCTTGAGCTGCCCGATGGGCGTCGACACCGCGACGCTGAACCGCATCATGCGCGGCCTGCTGTCGCACGTGGGGGTGATGCCGGAAGGCGTGCGCGTGGTCTCCAAGGACCAGTGGGAGCTCGGCAACCAGATGGGGGTCCTCAAGGAGGACTACGTCGACACCCTGGAGTGGATGTCCGAGGAGCTCGAGGAGGACCTCGGCCACGGCGAGGCGGCGATCCCGGTCGACAAGGCCGGCGCGAAGATCATGTACTGCATCAACCCCCGCGAGGTGAAGTACGACCCGCGCACCATCAAGGAGGCGGCGCTGATCTTCTGGGCCGCCGGCGAGAGCTGGACCATGCCCTCGGAGGGCTGGGACAACACCAACTTCGGGCTCTTCTCGGGCGACGACGGGCTCGGCGGCGTGTCGGCCAGGCGCGAGTACGACAAGGCGCGCCAGCTCGGAGTCGAGAAGATCGTCATCTCCGAGTGCGGGCACGGCTTCCGCTCGACCCGCTGCGAGGGCGTCAACTGGGCGGGGGAGCAGCAGCCGGTGCCGATGGAGAGCGCGGTCATGACCATGCTGCGCTTCATCAAAGAGGGCCGGATCAAGGTCGACCCGACCCGCAACCCGGAGCGCGTCACCTTCCACGACTCCTGCAACAACGCCCGCAGCTGCGGCTTCTACGAGGAGCCGCGCGAGCTCCTCAAGCTCGTCACCATGGACTTCCAGGAGATGTACCCGAACCGGGCCGAGAACTACTGCTGCACCGGCGGCGGCGGCGCGATGTCGATGTCGGAGTACACGCCGCGCCGGCTCGAGTCGGCCAAGGTCAAGGCGGACCAGATCCGCGCCACCGGCGCCAAGGTGGTCGTGACCTCCTGCCACAACTGCGTCGACGGCCTGTCCGACCTCATCAAGCACTACGGCCTCGGCTGCGAGGTCAAGCAGCTCGTCAACCTGGTGGCCAACGCCCTCGTGCTCGACGAGGTGAAGGAGCCGGAGGCGGTGCCCGCGCCGGCCGAAATCGAGGTCGCCCCGGTGGCTGTCGCGAGCCCGCTCGCCGGACGGAAGATCCTGGTCGTCGACGACGAGGACGACGTGCGGCTCTTCCTGACCACCGTCTTCGAGGACGCCGGCGCCCAGGTCCTGACGGCATCCGACGGCGACACGGCGGTGGCGGTGGCCCGCGAGCACCAGCCCGACCTCATCAGCCTCGACCTCTCGATGCCGGGCAAGGACGGCGTCGAGACCTTCGTCGAGCTGCGCCGGACGCCCGAGACCGAGGAGATCCCGGTCTGCGTGGTCACCGGCCACCCGGAGTTCCGGCAGGTCATCTACGACCGGCCGGTGGCGCCGCCGGAGGGCTACCTCGGCAAGCCTGTGGACGAGGACAAGCTCGTGGCCTACGCCCACCACATCATCGAGCACCGGGAGGCGAAGGTTCACTGACGGCTCGCGAGCCCGCTCACGCGAGCGGAGCAGGGAGTGCACCGTGACCAGGGTCGAGATGACCGAGGCGCAGCCGATGGTCGCGAAGGCCGGTGACTACCGGCGCTACTGGGAGGAGATGCCCTGCTACCTGTCGGTGCACGACCGGCAGTTCCGGATCGTCGACGGCAACCGCCGCTTCCGCGCGGACTTCGGCGACCGTATCGGCGAGCACTGCTACCGGGTCTACAAGGGACGGGACGAGGTCTGCCCGAACTGTCCGGTCGAGGCGACCTTCGCCGACGGCCGCAACCACCCTTCCGAGCAGCTGCTGGTCACCCGCGACGGGCGCGAGGTGCCGGTCATCGTCCACACCACAGCTATCACCGACGCTGCCGGCGAGGTGACGGCGGTGATGGAGATGCACACCGACATCGGCGAGGTCAAACGCCTGCAGGGCCTCCTCCAGCGCTCGCAGGAGCGCCTCGCGCAGCTCTTCGAGGAGGTGCCCTGTTTCATCACTGTGCAGGGACCCGACCGCGTCATCCTGCACGCCAACCGCCGCTTCCGCGAGACCTTCGGCGACCCGGTCGGCGAGCACTGCTTCAAGATGTACAAGCACCGCGACGAGCAGTGTCTGGTCTGCCCGATGCAGCAGACCTTCGACACCGGCGAGACCCGCGAGCACGAGGAGATTCTCTTCACCAAGGCGGGCGACAAGCTCAGCGCCCTGTGCACGACCGCCCCGCTGCGCAATCCCGCCGGCGAGGTCGAAGCGGTGATCGAGATGGGCATCGACATCACCCAGATCCGCGAGCTGCAGTCGCAGCTGGCCTCCATCGGCCTCCTCGTCGGCTCGATCTCGCACGGCATCAAGGGCCTGCTCACCGGCCTCGACGGCGGCATCTACATGGTCAACTCGGGCTTCGCCAAGGGCAAGCCCGAGCGCGTCGAAAAGGGCTGGGAGATGGTGCAGCGCAACGTGGAGCGGATCCGCTCCATGGTGCTCGACATCCTCTACTACGCCAAGGACCGCGAGCTGGCGGTGGAGGCGGTCGACCTCGCCGCGATCGTCGCCGAGTTCCGCGAGGGCCTCGAGAAGAAGGCGAGCGACGCCGACGTCGGTTTGACCGTCGACCTCGGCCACGACCTCGGCACCTTCGAGGGCGACCCGCAGGCCCTGCGGGCGATGCTCCTGAACCTGCTCGAGAACTCGCTCGACGCCTGCCGCATGGACAAGGACAAGGACGGGCACGCCATCCGCCTCGCCGTCAGCCGCGCCGAGCCGTGGATGCGGATCGAGGTCGAGGACAACGGGCTCGGCATGGACCGCGAGACGCGCGAGAAGATCTTCTCCCTGTTCTTCTCCTCCAAGGGCATCAAGGGCACCGGCCTCGGCCTCTTCATCTCGAACAAGATCGTCGACAAGCACGGCGGCGACATCGTCGTCGAGTCGGAGCCGGGGCGCGGCACCCGTTTCACGGTCAGGCTGCCGCTGCAGGCGAACCCCAGCATCCGGCCCCAGGACCGGCGGCAATGAGCGAGGGCGAGCCCCGGGTCCTGATCGTCGAGGACGACCCCGACATCGTCGACTACCTGGCGTCCTTTCTCGAGGACGAGGGCTTCGAGGTCGCGACGGCGAGCCGCTGCTCGGCCGCCTTCGCCATGGTGGAGCGCTTCGAGCCATCGGTCGTGCTGATCGACGCCTTGCTGCCCGGCAGGTCCGGTCTCGAGCTCCTGGTCAGGCTGCGGCGCGACCCGAGGTGGTCCGAGCTGCCGCTGGTCGTCGTCACCGGCAACGACAAGCTCCTCGAGGACGACTGCCAGTCCTACCTCGGCGCCCACGACGGGGTGCGCGGCCCGGACGGGGTGCTCGGCAAACCCGTGGACCGGACGACGCTGCTGGCGGTGATCGGCAAGCTCCTGAGTGCGCCTGCGGGGGCATGAGGCGAGGCCGGCGGGCAGGACCCTGCCGGCTCCGCTGCGGCCGCACTCGCGGCGGCACCCGGCCGCGGCGCCGGTGCCCGAAGGGCTCGGGCCCGCCGGCGGCGGCGGTCAGGTTTCCGTAGGCTCGGCGCCCGCTCCGGTTCAGCCGCCGCCCTTGACGGCGAGGACCTGCACGACGGCAGCCGACCCGCGGTGGTACCTGCCCTCGTCGAGGCTGCGCTCGAGCTCGCGCGCGACCTCGTAGCGCAGGCCGGGCAGCTCCTGGCGGATGGTGGCCAGGTCCATCAGGAGCTCGCGGCTGCGCGGGCCGCCGGTGCCGAGCTCGAGCTGGCGCGGCGTGAAGCCCTCGAGCACGAAGGCGCCGTCGGGCGCGAGCCCGCGCAGGCAGCGCTCGTGCAGCGCCGCGCGCTGCACCGGCGGCAGGTGGCAGAAGATCGACACGATGCCTGTGAAGCCACCGGGCTCGATGTCGAACTCCGCGAGGTCGGTGAGGATCGTCTCGACGCGCACTCCTCGCTGGTTGGCGAGGGCCCGGGCCTTGGCGAGGCCCACCCGCGAGGCGTCGACCGCGCACACCTCGTGGCCGCGGCCGGCGAGGAAGACCGCGTTGCGGCCCTCGCCCTCGGCGAGGCAGAGCACCCGACCCGGTGGGATCCGGTCCGCCACCGACACCAGGAACTCGTTGGGCTCGGTGCCGTAGGCCCAGCCGGGCTCGGAGAAGCGCTCGTCCCACATGTTCCTTGGAAACCCGGTCGCCTGCGGTTGTGTTCCCGGCGCCGCGCCCCTGCCGCCGGTCTCCGCCCGACGCCCGGGCCGGCTTCCGCTCCGATCGTCGAATCACAGCTGCAGCGGCAGCGTCAGGGGGCCGCGTCAGTCGGCAGGGTCGGCGACAGCGACCGTGTGCAGGGCTCCGGAGCGCGGCACCGCGGACCTGCGGCCCGTTCGGCGGGGGGTTGGCCGGAGTGTGCAACCTCGATATTCGAAATTCGACGTCGTCCACTCCTCATCTCAGGGATTCCCGAATGAGCCGGTGGCCTCAACCTGCGAACGTTCCAACGTGCTAACGTTCAAACGTTCCTGAACATACCCTTCACCGACTCCCGCACCAGTACGATGATGGTGAACACCCCGAGCACGGTGCCCACCGGCATGAAGAGGCACTCGACGGCGCCGATGACGAGGCAGAAGGTGTAGCGCGTGCGCGCAGCGAGGCTGCGGCCGGCGAGGACCATGAGCCCGGCAAGCGTCCATCCGGCGACGATGAAGAAGGCGGCGAAGGCCATGATGCCGATGCCGACCGGGCGCACGCCGGGGTCGCCGTCGCTCAACGCCCCGGTCGCCATGCCGAGCCCGACGAAGAAGTGGATGAAGGGGAAGCAGGCGACCAGTGCCGTCATGCCCGCCGCCACGTAGTGGAAGATCGACAGCAGCTTCAGATGCTCGAGGTCGCGCTCCATGGTGTGCCTCCTGCCCTCAGCTACGCGCTCGCCGCGGCGCCATTCCCTCACTTCCCCTCGTCGACGGTCGGCAGGGACGAGGGCTCGGTGAACCAGGGCGCGCGCGAGGCCCAGAAGATGTTGCGGTCGGGCCGCGCCACGGGGTCGTCATCGAGGGTCCCCGCCGGCACCAGGAAGCCCTTGCCGTTGCGCGACTGCCAGGGCAGCGCCGAGCCGCAGGCCGCGCACCAGCCAGTGCAGTAGTGCTGCGCCGTCGGCAGCTCCCAGCGCCTGACCAGCTCCTCGCCGCGGGTCCACCGGAACTGCGCCGCCTTGACCAGGATGTTGGCGCTGAAGGCCGAGCCCGAGCTCTTGCGGCAGCGGCTGCAGTGGCAGTGGTGGAAGAACACGAAGGGCGGGCTGATCTCGTACCCCACGCCCCCGCACAGGCAGGATCCGCGAAGAGTGCTCTCGGCCATGGTCGTGCCCTCCGGTGGCGGAATGATCTCACACCTCGCGAGAAGGCCCGCGGCGTCCGGGCGCTCAGCTGCCCGGCTTCGGGAGCTTGCCCAGCAGGCCCCACAGCCAGCGGTGGACGCGGTGGACGCCGCGCGGGCGGGCGAACATCATGATGCACTCACCGTGGACGGCGTCGATGCCCTGCTCCCGGCAGGTGCGGATGGCGGCCTCGGACTCCGCGCCCTGCTGCATCCACACCCGGGGGATGCCGGCGGCCAGCGCCTCGCGTACGAGCACCTCGGTCTGCGCCGGCGGCACCACCAGCACCAGGCCGCCGACGGCGCCCGGCAGGGCGGCCAGCGAAGGATAGGCGCGGAGGCCGCCGACCTCCTCGGCTTCGGGGTGCACGGGAAGGATCTCGTAGCCCTTGGCCGAGAGGTCCTGGAGCACGGCGTTGCCGAAGCCCCGCCCGCTGCGCGAGACCCCGGCCAGGGCCAGCCTCTGCTGCGCGAGGAAGGCGTCGATGCTCGCCTGGCTGGTCACGACCACTCCTCCGTCTCCTCGATGCTGTCCCGAAACGCGGTCGGTGTCGGCACCGGCATCGGGTGGCAGGTCCCCGAGTCGGGATCGTACATGAAGCGGTAGGAGCCCGGGTTGCCCTGGCGGGCGAAGGCCTGCCAGCCGCCGCCGTAGTAGGGGCAGTCGTCGTTGAAGCAGACCAGCTGGACGGGGCTCGACCACTCGGTGAAGGGGGTCTGGGGGACGCGCCATCTCGACAGTCGCTCGCCGCAGTGGGGGCAGCAGACGGTCTCGGCGACCCACCGCCGGCGCGCTCGCGGCTCGTCCGGCGCGCCGCTGCGGGGCAGCCGCAGGCTCTCGGGAAGCTCGCGGGTCGTCCCGAGCGGGCCGCCCCGGCGGTCGGCGAAGATGGCGACCACGGGGTCGCTTGGGACTCCGCACCCGGCGTAGCGGTCGCCGGCCGGCCGCGGCTTGCCGCGCGAGAGGAAGAGCCGCGGCTCGGTGAAGCCCCCGCAGCGCGCGAAGTACTCGCGCACGAGTGCGATCCGCTCCGCCTCGTCGGCCTCGCGCCAGATCCTGACCACCTTGGGCGGGAAGAAGCGGTTGGAGAAGACCACCAGGAAGAGCCCTCCCGGCCGCAGCACCCGCGCGACCTCGGCGAAGACCTCGATCGGCCGCGTCAGGTAGTCGACCGAGACCGTGCACAGTGCGGCGTCGAAGGCGGAGTCCGTGAAAGGCAGCCGAGGCTCACGGTTGAGGTCGTGGATCACGCGCTGGCTGAGCGCGGGGTTGGCAGCGAGCTCGCGTTCGTTGAGGCCCAGCCCGACGACCCGCCCCGCCCGCAGGGACGACGGCAGGTGGGAGTCCCAGCTCGCCATCAGGTCGAGGACCGCGGGCCCCGGCCCGTCCACCAGGGCGCCGACGAGGTGTTCGACCGTCGCCAGGGCCGTCGCGTCGAGGTGGCTCACCGGGCGTTCGACCGCGTAGAAAGAGCGGTCGCTGGATTCGTCGTCGCGGGCGAACGAGCCGCCGGACAGGTCGATGTCAGGGCGTGTCATCGGCTTTTCCGGAGCGCCGCAGGGCGCCGATCGAGGAGACGAGACCCGAGATCACAGCCGTCATCAGCGCGGCGATCAGGCCGACCACGGCGACCCCGGCGATGATCTTCACGAGCGTCAGCACCATCACTCCGGAATCAACGCACCGCACCGCGACGCCATTTCCCGGCGCGCGTCCGTCAGCTCATCTCCGGCATCGAACGGTGCTCTCCACGGGAGCGGAGGCGGGTGCCGGCTCTCCGGAGGGCAGGAGGGTCGCGGCGGCCGCGGCGGGTGCTCAGAACAGGGCGGCGACCAGGGACTCGAAGGCGCCGACCGCAGCCTCGACCAGGCTGCGGTGCCCGGAGCCCGGCGGCCTCGGGTCGGGCAGGCGCAGGAAGAGGCCGCGGCACGAGGTGCAGCGCATGACGCGGTAACGGCCGATGCGGCCGTTGCGCAGGATGTCGGACTCGCAACGCGGGCAGCGGACGTGGGCCGACTCGCCGGTGTGCTCGAAGCGCCTGGTTGCAGGCGGGACTCCCTGCAGATGGCCGGAGGCCCCACCAGCCTGCAGCGCCTCGAGCTCACCGCCGTCGAACCAGGCGCCGGAGCAGGCGGGGCAGAGGTCGAGCCGGACGCCGCCGTGGGCCTCCTCGCTCATCTCTCCCCGGCAACCTGGGCAGATCACGACCCCCCCGACGACGCGCGGGCCGTGAGGCCCTGCGGGCCCGCTCGTCGTCCCCGCGCGATGCAACGACAGGATACGACGGATATCAGCCGCGGGTTCGGAGCGGGGGGCCGGATTCGCGCCCGCGGGGCGCGGCCCCGGGCCTCACCCGACGGTCAGCGATCGCCCGTTGTCGCGGGCCGACAGGCGCAGGATGAAGGGCGCCGCGTGCGCCGCCCACGCGGCCGGGGCCGGGAAGCTCCCGGCCTCCCCGGCCCAGCACGAGCGCAGCATGTCGGTGTCGATGATGCCGGGGTTGAGCGCCACCGCGGCGAGGCCCGGCGGCAGCTCCTCGGCGAGAGCCCTCGTCAGGCCCTCGACCGCGAACTTGCTCGCGCAGTAGGGGGCGACCTCCGGGGCCGTGGAGCGGCCCCAGCCCGAGCTCATGTTGACGACGACGCCGCGGCCGGCCGCGATCATCGCCGGCAGGAACGCGCGGATGAGGTTGGCTGTGCCGCCGACGTTGACCCGCAGCACCGCGGCGAGCTCCTCCGCCGGGACCTTCCACAACGGCGCGGGGCGGTTCATCACACCGGCGTTGTTGATGATCAGGTCCGGCGCCGGCAGCTCGGCGAGAGTGGTGCGCGCCCAGGCCTCGACCCGGCCCCAGTCGGCGACGTCGATGACGTCGAAGCGGTGCGGCTCGCCGAAGCCCGCGCGCAGCTCGGAGACCCCGGCCTCCGAGCGTCCGCAGCCGACCACCGTATGCCCGCGCTCCGCGAGCTCGGCCGCCAGCGCCCGGCCGAGGCCACGGGTGGCGCCGCTGAGGACGACGACCCGGCCGGCGTCCGCCACGGCTCAACCCATCGTGAAGGCGTTGAGCTTGTTGCCGTCGAGGTCGCGGAAGTAGCCGCCGTAGAAGCCGCTGTCGCCGCGTGGGCCGGGCGCGCCCTCGTCGGTTCCGCCGAGCTCGAGCGCCTTGGCGTGGAGCGCGTCGACCTTCGCCCGGCTGTCGACATACAGGGCGACCATGACCCCGTTGCCGACCGTGGCCGGCCGGCCGTCGAAGGGGGTGAGCACGCCGAGCGCCGGCGCGGTCGGCGAGGTGCCCCATGCGTAACCGCGCTTGAGCTCCATCAGGCGTTTGGCGCCGATCACCGCCAGCAGCTGGTCGTAGAACGTCGTCGCCGCCGCGAGGTCGTTGGTGCCGAGGGTCACGTAACCGATCATGACGTGCTCCTTGTCCGGTGCGCTCGTTCGGGTCGAGTGGGAAACCGCGGCGGCTCGGCGCCTATTCTCGGTCCGGGAGCCGGCCGCCTCAGTCCTCGTCCCCGACCTCGGTGCAGTCGAGGAGGGTGCCGTCCTCCAGGTCCTCGAGCACGCCGTCGGTGAGCACCCCGACCGCCGACGCGAGCGCCCACAGGAACTCGACCGCTTCTTCGGTCGCAGGCTCCTCGGTGCTGAAGCGGTAGCGGACCGTGGCGCGCTCGATCCGCGCCACGAGCGCCGGGGCGTGGCCCTCCTCGCGGAGCTCCCCCAGGGCGTCGCCGTCGATCGGGCAGGGGGCCGTGACCTCGACGGCGACCTCGCTCAATGAGTCGGCGAGCTCGGCGAGAGCCGCGGCCGAGCCCGCGGCGACCGCCGACTGGACGGCGGCGCCGACGCCGTCGGCGGGATCCCAGCCGAGGGCGCGGCAGCCGCCGAGACCCGAGGCGCGTCGCGGCGCCCCCTCCGCAGCCACCACCACCGAGCGCCAACCGGAGAGCGCGAGCAGCTTTGCGACCTGCTCGAGCGTCGGCTCCTCCCTGCCCGCGGCGTAGACCTGGAGCTCGAGGCTCATGGCCCCGCCGGCGCCGGGGAGGTGCCCAGCATGGCCTCGGGCATCTGCAAGGCGATCACCTCGCCGCTCGCGCAGGTCTCGCCGGCGGCCGCGAGGGTGATGCTGACCGTGACCTTGCGGCCCTTGACCTCGGCGATCCGGCCGCGCAGCTCGAGCGGCACACCGAGGGGCGTCGGCCGCAGGTAGCGGACGCTGAGCTGGCCGGTCACGAAGCGGAAGGGGGGCTCGGTGCCCATCTCGCGGCCGGCCTCGCGGTAGGCCGCCGCCGCCGCCGTGCCGGTGCCGTGGCAGTCGATCAAGGACGCGATCAGACCGCCGTAGACGAAGCCCGGGATCGCCATGTGCTCGGGGCGCGGGCTGAAGCGCGCGACCGTCTCGTCGCCGTCCCAGTAGCTCTTGAGCTGCAGCCCCTTGTCGTTGAGCCGGCCGCAGCCGTAGCAGTAGCTGAGCTGGTCGGGGTAGAAGTCCTGGAATGCCGTGTCCGTCATCGCTCCGCCTTTCTGCCGTTGATGGTCTCATGCCCGGGCTCTTCGGGTCATCCTCCAGCGCTGAGCCAGCGGGCCAGGGTGAGGGCGATCCCGGCCGCGTACAGCCAGCCGAAGATCCGCTTGTTGTGGCGGGCGAGCCACTCGGGCAGGTAGATGTCGAAGTTGTCGCGCCGGTCGTCGGTGAAGCGCGCGGCGAGCGGCGTCAAGGGACAGGTCCACCGGTTCAGGGCGAGCACCAGCACCTCGACCGCGACGATCGCGATGAAGGCCGCGGCTCGGCGCAGCTCGCCCTGCCAGGCGAGCACCGGGATCGCCGCCACGCAGGCGGCGAAGAAGGCCCAGACGACGGTGTGGACCAGTTTGATGGCGCGCAGCTCGGTGTGCGGCGACGTGATCCGTACCATCACCGGCCCGCGGAGGGGTTCACCATGTCGTCCTCCTGTGCCCCGCCCATCGTACGCGAGCTCCTGCCCGGAGGCCGCACCACCTCGGCGGACCTGGGTTCGCCGTTGCCGCCGCCACGCCCCGTCATTCGAGGCAGAGGCGGACGAGTCGTGACAGCAGATCGGCGCCCAGGGGCACGAGCTCGTCCGGAAAATCGTAGGCAGGGTCGTGAAGCGCGGCCGCCCGCTCACCGGCGCCGAGGCCGACGAGGGCGCCGGGTGCGATCGCGGTGAACTGTCCGAAGTCCTCGGACCAGGGGAAGGGCCGCCGCGGGACGCTGGTCCTGCCGGCGCCGGCGGCGCGGCGCACCAGGCCCACCGCCCGCGAGGCGTTGACCGTCGCCGCGAACTCGTCCCGCCGCTCGATCTCGTAACCGAGGCCGTGGCGGCGGGCGAGCCGGCGGGCAGAGGTCGCGACGAAGGCCGCCATCCGCTGCAGGGTCTCGTCGCGGTCGCTGCGCAGGGTGGCGAGGACTCGCGCTTCGCCCGGCGCGGTGCCGAAGGCCTCGTCGGCGCCGAGGCGGGCGCCGACGACGGTGGCGAAGGAGAGCGCGGGATCGAGCCCGAGGCGGTCGGGCAGGCGGTGGAGCAGGTCGATCAGTCGCGCCATCACCCTCGCCGGGCTGCGGCCGGTCTCGGGCTGCGCCGCGTGCGCGGTCACGCCGTGGAGGCTGATCACCATCCCGGTCGAGGCGCAGCACATGCTGCCGGACCGGAGGACGATCCGGCCCAGCGGGTAGCCGGGCAGGTTGTGGAGCGCGAACACGAGGTCGGGGGCGATGTCAGGGAAGCGTGGGTCGGCGAGGACGGCGGCGGCGCCGCGCCCGGTCTCCTCGGCGGGCTGGAAGAGGAGCACTGCACGGCCGCGCCGCGGCCGGGTGCGCGCGAGCCCTCCGCCGACCGCGGCCAGGATCGCCATGTGGCCGTCGTGGCCGCAGGCGTGCATGCAGCCGTCGGCCGCCGAGCGATGCCCGGCGGCTCCCGCCTCGCGGATGGGAAGCGCGTCGAGCTCGCAGCGCAGCATCACGGTCGGCCCGGGCTCGGGGCCCGTGAAGACGACGGCGAGGCCGTGGCCCCCGAGACCGCGTAGGACGAGGTCCGGGCGCAGGGGGGCGACAAAGCGGGCGATCCGCTCCGCGGTCCGCCGCTCGCGGCCCGAGAGCTCCGGCTGCCGGTGCAGCCGCCGCCGCAGCGCCACCGCCCGCTGGATGACCTCCTCGTTGATCATGCCGGCCCATCCTAACCCGGCGGCGACCCCTGGGCGATCTGAGACCTCTGTACGGCGTTGTGATGCCGAAAATTCGAAATTCGAAATTCGAAATCGGGATGTCGGCTCCCACGCGCCGCACCAACCGCAGCTCCGTCTGGTGTACGCTTCCTGCCCGGAGGTGCGCATGAAGCTGATCGTGCTCGGGGCCGGCAGGGTGGGGCAGGCGATCGCCCGCGACCTGGCCGCGGCGGGGCGATTCGAGCTCACGGTGGCCGACGTCTCGGAAGCGGCTCTGGCGCGGCTCGCGGGCCTGCCGGGGCTGACGACCGAGCGCGCCGATCTCGGTCGGGCCGGCGAGCTCGCGCGGGTCGTCAGGGGGCATGATCTCGCGGTCGGCGCGGTGCCCGGGCCGATGGGCTTCGCCACTCTCGGAAGGGTCATCGAGGCGGGCGTCGATGTCGTCGACATCTCCTTCTTCGAGGAGGATCCGTGGCCGCTCGACGCGGTCGCCCGGGAGCGCGGCGTCACCGCGGTGGTGGACTGCGGCGTGGCGCCCGGCTGCTCCAACCTCATCCTCGGCCGTGCGCTCGCCTCCTGGGACCGGGTCGACGCCTTCCGCTGCTATGTCGGCGGCCTGCCGGTGGCGCGCCACTGGCCCTTCCAGTACCAGGCCGGGTTCTCGCCGATCGACGTCATCGCCGAGTACACGCGGCCGGCTCGGCTGGTCGTCGGCGGCGAGGTGGTGGTGCGGCCGGCGCTGACGGAGGTCGAGGCGCTCGACGTCGCCGGCGTCGGCACCCTCGAGGCCTTTCTCACCGACGGGCTGCGCACGCTGCTCGAGACCGCCAAGGTCCCGGAGATGGTGGAGAAGACCCTGCGCTACCCGGGCCACTGCGAGCAGATGGCGATGCTGCGCGACACCGGCTTCTTCGGCGAGGAGCCGATTGCGGTCGGGAAGATTTCGGTGCGGCCCGTCGACCTCACCGCCGAGCTCCTGATTCCGGCCTGGCAGATGGCGGAGGGCGACGAGGACCTGACCGTGATGCGCGTCGAGGTCGAGGGCGTGGTCGAGGGCGAGCCCATCCTGCGGCGGTGGAGCCTTCACGACAGCTTCGACCGCGCCACCGCCACCACCTCCATGGCGCGGACCACCGGCTACACCTGCACCGCCATGGTCCACGCGCTCGCCGACGGCCTCTTCCGCCGGCCGGGGCTCGCGCCGCCCGAGCTGGTGGGACGCGACGCGGCCTGCTACGAGTCCATCTTCGAGCACCTCGCGGC
>JALOKS010000179.1 GCA_025456385.1 Thermoanaerobaculales bacterium
CAGGGCGATGACGTGGCGTCTGCTCCACCCGCAGACCTGATCGGGGAAGCATTCCCGAGCCCGGCCGGACGCTGGCGCTGTCCACTGCAGCTGCCACTGACCGCCGATCGCGGCGATCCGACCTCAGATATCCATCCGTTCGAAAATTCGAAATTCGAAATCGAGCAGTCACCACCTCACGGATTCAAGGCTGACCCGAACGTTCGAACGCCTACAGCAGCTTGTCGAGGTTGGCGAGCAGCGTCCCCTTGCGCACGCGCCGCCAGAAGCGGCGCGTCGTCGCGAGCGTGCCGAGGGTCTTGTACCTACCGAGGCCGCGGCCGTAGAGCATGGGAAGCGCCGCGCCGAGAAAGCTCCCGAAGTCCTCGTCGTAGGGGTAGTACCACGGCATCGCCCGGTCGCCGCCCGAGTCGCGCATCACGTACTTGAGGTTGACCATCTCGTGCAGCCCGAACTCGGTGCGCGCGGCCGATGCCGCTCTCCCCCACCCCACCCCAGGCGCCGGTCGGTTCGGCGAAAGCGACCGCGTGGTCGTTGATCGTCACCACCCCGGCGTGAAGCTCGCGCTGGAGGCGGGCGGCGGTCGTCCTCGAGCGCGTCCACCCGGAGGCGGTGAGGCCGAAGCGCGAGTCGTTGGCGCGGCGGACCCCCTCGTCGAGCGATGCCACCGGGACCATCGGCAGCAACGGACCGAAGGTCTCCTCGCGCATCAGCTCCATGTCCTCGGTCACGCCCACCAGCACGGTCGGCGGGTAGAAGAACCCTGGCCCTTCCGGCCGCGCACCTCCGGTCAGCGCCGTGGCGCCGCCCGCGAGCGCCTCGTCCACCTGGCGGGCCACGACGTCGCACTGGCCTCGCGTGGTCAGTGGTCCCATGTCGGTGTCAGGCCGCGTCGGGTCGCCGACCTTGAGCTCGCGCGTCAGCTCGACCACCCGCGCGAGCAGGCGGTCGAAGATCGGCCGCTCGACGTAGGCGCGCTCGATCGAGGCGCAGGTCTGCCCACTGTTGACGAAGGCCCCCCACACCAGGCCGCGAGCCGTGCGCTCGAGCTCCGCGTCGGCCGCAACGACAGCGGCGTCGTTGCCCCCGAGCTCGAGCTGCGCCGGCACCAGGCGCTCGGCGCAGCGCCGGGCCACGTGCCGGCCGACGTCCACGGAGCCGGTGAAGAGGACCTTGACCACCTGCGGGTGGTCGAGCATCGCGTCGGTGGCCGCCCCGGGCAGCGCCACGGCGTTGATGACCCCGGGCGGGAAGCCCGCCCGCCGCGCCATGTCGGCGAGCGCGAGACCGGTCAGCACCGTCGCCGAGGCGGGCTTGAAGACCACTGTGTTGCCGGCGCCGACCGCCGGGGCGAGCTCGGCGATCGGAATGCCGACCGGATAGTTCCAGGGTGTGACGACCGCGAGCACCCCCAACGGGTCGAGGCGGTAGCCGGCCTCCCAGTGGGCGAACAGGAGCTGGTGCGGTCGCACCGGGCGGAAGGCGAGCAGCTCGCCGAGCCGCCCCGAGTAGAACTTGAGCGCCTCGAGCGCCGGAAAGACGTCGACCAGCAGCGCCTCGCTCACCGGCTTGCCGCCCTCGCGCGAGACGAGCTGCGCCAGCTCCTCGCTCTCGGCGAGCATGATCTCGAGCCAACGCGCCAGCAGCCGCTGCCGCTCCTCCACCGCCGTCCGCGACCAGGTCGGGAAGGCCTCGACGGCGGCCGCCACCGCGTCCCGCGCGCCCCCTGCGTCCAGTGCCGAGACCGTCGCGATCTCGGTCTCCGTGGCGGGGTTCAAGCTCGCGATGGCGAGCGGGCCTTCGACGTCGAGGTTGCGAACGATGGAGCATCTCTGGAGCTTCATGGCCGCATTGTAGTCCAGCGCGGCGAGCCCCGGATCAGGCCTCGAGCCGGGCACGCAGGCCATCCGCGCGCGCGCCGACGACCACCGGGCCCGCGCCACGCGCGGCGGCCTCGATCGCCGCCCGCATGTCCGCGGCGCCGAGGTCGATCGCCGGGCGGATCCTCTCCCACGCCATCGTCCACCGCCCGACCGGCAGCGGCGCGCTCGGCGTCACGAGGACCAGGCGCTCAGCGCGCCGGCTCGCGGCGAGCTCGCGCTCGAGCTCCGCGAGGCCGTGCGGCGAGCAGGCCGCGACCCAGAGCTCGTCGAAACGGCCCTCCGGCACCATCCGGAACGGCACGCGGTGGACCAGGCCGCCGTCGAGGTAGCGCTCGCCGTCGATCGCGATCGCGGCGCGCCAGCCGTTGATCCACGGGACGAAGCTGGTGGCGCGCAGCATCAGCCCGAGCTGCTCGGCGCTGGCGGCGCTGCGGCTCGAGAGACAGCGCAGCTCGGTCTTCGGCAGCGGCAGGCCCGGGGCGACGATCCGTGCGGCCGCGACCACCACCTCGGCGGCGGAGGTGCGCGCGGCCTCGAGATCCATCGTGCGCAGGGTGATCTCGCGGATCAGCCGGTCGACGGTGCGCAGTCTCCCGAAGGAGGCCCACGGGTGCGGTGCCACGCGCCAACGGTCGGCCTGGCGCCAGGAGTCGATCAGGGCCGCCGGGTCGCCGGCGGCGAACCAGGCGGCGGCGATGCCGCCCGCCGACACCCCGGCCATCAGCTCGAACTCGATTCCGGCCTCCATGAGCGGCTCGAGGAAGCCCGCGTAGTAGGCGCCGCGGTTGGCGCCCGAGGCCATCAGGAGGGCCCGGCGCACGCCGTCAGCCCTCGCGATGGACGTGGACCGCCCCGGCCTGCTCCGACGGCAGGAGCACCATCTCGCGCACGTTGGCATGGGCGGGACGAGTCGCGCAGAACAGCACCGCCTCCGCCACGTCCCTCGAATGCAGCGGCTCGATGCCCTTGTACACGGCCTTCGCCCGCTCCGCGTCGCCGTGGAAACGCACCAACGCGAACTCGGTGTCCACCATCCCGGGATCCACGGTGGAGACCCGCACGCCCGCGCCGAGGGTGTCGATCGCAACGCCCCGCGTGAGTGCCGCCACCGCGTGCTTGGTCGCGCAGTAGACGTTGCCGCCGCGGTAGACCTCGTGGCCGGCGATGGAACCGATCATGATCACGTGGCCCCTGCCGCGGGCCACCATCCCCGGCAGCACCGCCCGCGTCACGTAGAGCAGTCCTTTGAGATTGGTGTCGATCATCTCCTCCCAGTCGGTGACCTCGTCCTCGTGCAGCGGCGCCAAACCGCGCGCGAGGCCGGCGTTGTTGACCAGGATGTCGATCTCCGACCAGGGGGCGGAGAGGCTGCCGATCCAGCGCTCGACGCCCTCGCGGTCGCGCACGTCCAGCTCTTCGGTCACCACGTCGGCGCGGTGGCTCGCGCGGAGCACCTCGGCCAGTGCGTCCAGCCTCTCCTTCCGCCGCGCCACCAGCAACAACCGGCACCCGACCGCCGCGAAGGCTTCGGCGCAGGCCGCACCGATCCCGCTCGAGGCCCCGGTCACCAGCACGCAGCGATGGGCGAGGTCCACAACCATATCCGTCACCTCCGCGGCGCGGCCGCCGCCGCCATTCTAGACACGACAACGCGCCCCGGTCGGAACCGGGGCGCGCGAAAGCTGGCCGCGGGCCGATCGCGATCAGTCGCCGGCGTCTCCGTCCTTCTCCACGACCGTGACCCGAACCACCTTGTGCACCGGCTCTTCGACCTTTGTCATCACGCAGCCCGTGACCGGGTCGGTGTAGCTGTCGAGCAGGCCATCGGCCTCTTTCACGGTCAGCATCGAGCCGGTCTCCTCGCAGCGGAAGCGGACCATCCCGTCGTCGAACGGCCCGAGGCGCTTGACGATGATCGGATGGTCGCCGCCGCTCCCGTCGACCCAGGTCGCGCCTTCGCCGCCTCCCACGATGTCGATCGTCTGCAGGCGGTCGCCGTACTTCTCCTCGATCGCCTCGATGTCGATCGAGCCGTCCGGAGTGCGGGCGATGACGACGTCCTCGGTGGCGCCCTCACCCTCGCCCACGAACACGAGCGTGCGCTCGCAGCCTTCCTCCGACCCGCCGTCACCGCGCTTGATCACGATAAACTGCTGGCTCCCCTCGCCCGCCTCCTTGTCCACCCAGGTCATGGCCTCGTCGCCCCCCTCGTGCACGAGGGCCAGGCGATCGCCGACGCGCGTGACCGTGATCGGGTGGCCGCCGACCTCGTACGAACGCACCTCGCCCTCGGCGAGGTCGTCGAGGCCGATCACCTCGGTGACGCCGTTGACATCGACCGTGATCTCGCGCCCGTCCTGGTTGCGGACCTCGACCTTGAGGGCCGAGCCGTCGGCGAGTGCCCACAGCGCGCCCACCACCAGGATCAGCGCCGCCGCCACCAGATATCTGCTCCACTGGATCTTCATGCTCGTGACCTCCGTGTGCTGCGGGCTCGCGTGCTCGCGCGCCCGGCTTCGATAGCCTACCGATCAGCAAACCCCGTGCCAGAGCGGCGGGTGCCGGCAGGTCCGGCACCATCCCTGAACCGGGAGCTCAGCTCCCCATCTCGGGAGCTTCGTCTCCCTGCTTCGCCATGCCGTGCTTCTCGAGACGGTACAGGAAGGCCTTGTAGCCGAGGCCGAGCAGCCGGGCCGCCGCCGCCCGGTTGCCGCGCGACCGCTCGAGGGCCTGGCGGAGGAGGTCGGCTTCGAGGCCGTCCCAATCCACACCCTCCGCCGGCAGGCGGAACGGGCTCGCGCCGCCGGCGGAGCGCCGCAGCTCCGGAGGCAGGTCCTCGATCGAGACCTCGCCGTTCTCCGCCAGCAGCACCAGACGCTCGATCGCATTGGCGAGCTCGCGCACGTTGCCGGGCCAACCGTGGGCCATGAGCGCGCGCAGGACCGCCGCCGGCAGCGGGCGCACCTCGATGCCGTGCCGCGCCGAGGCCTGCTCCAGGAAGGCCGCCGCCAGGAGCGGCACGTCGTCGAGCCGCTCCCGCAGTGGCGGCAGCTCGACGGGGACCACGTTCAGCCGGTAGTAGAGGTCCTCGCGGAAGCCGCCCTCGGCG
This sequence comes from Thermoanaerobaculales bacterium, assembly GCA_025456385.1. Classification (GTDB taxonomy): domain Bacteria; phylum Acidobacteriota; class Thermoanaerobaculia; order Thermoanaerobaculales; family Sulfomarinibacteraceae; genus Sulfomarinibacter. The sequence goes on from JALOKS010000179.1 coordinate 4,993, forward strand.
ACCAGGGCGGCGAGGTCACGGTTCGAGGCCGCGATCACCCGCACGTCGCATCCGACCTCGCCGTTGCCGCCGACCCGCGTGAAGCGGCGCTCCTGGAGGACCCGCAGCAGCGTGGCCTGCAGCGGCAGCGGCATCGAGGCGATCTCGTCGAGGAAGAGCGTGCCGCCGGCCGCCTCCTCGAAGCGTCCCTCGCGCCGTCGGTGCGCCCCGGTGAAGGAGCCCTTCTCGTGACCGAAGAGCTCGCTCTCGATCAGGGTCTCGGGGATGGCCGCGCAGTTGACGGCGACGAAAGGCCCCTGCGCGCGCCGGCTCGAGCGGTGCAGGGTGCGCGCCACCAGCTCTTTGCCGGTGCCCGACTCACCGAGCACCAGCACCGTGGCATCGGTCGCGGCCACCTTGTCGATGGTCCGGTAGAGGCGGAGCATCGGCTCCGAGCGGCCGATCAGCTCGCCGCAGCGATCGCCGACCCGGATCGCCTCGCGCAGCGCGAGGTTCTCGCGCTCGAGGCTCTTGGTGCGCAGCGCCCGCCGGGCCGCGATCAGCAGCGCCTCGCGCTCGAAAGGTTTGCCGAGGTAGTCGTCGGCGCCGCGCCGGATCGCCTCGACGGCGTGCGCGATCGAACCGTAGGCCGTCATGACGATGAACGCGCAGCCGAGAGCCCGCTCGCGCACCTCGTCAAGGAGTGCACCGCCGTCCCGCCCCGGCATCCGCCAGTCGCAGAGAATGAGATCAGGCACCACCTCGGCGATCTCGGCCAGAGCCTCGTCGACGGTGGCCGCCTGGCGGACCGCCAACCCTTCCCGCTCGAGAATCTCCGCGACCAGGCGCCGCTGCGCGGCCTCGTCCTCGACCAGCAGCACCGAGGGCCGCTCAGCCACGACCCTGCCCGTCGCCGCCCGGCTCGCCGCCCGGCGCGATCCGCAGGCGGACGGTGACAACGGTGCCACCTCCGTCGCGGTCTGCGACCTCGAGCGAGCCGCCGTGCATACCGACCACCAGCTGCCGGGCCAGGAAGAGGCCCATGCCGGAGCCGCCGACCTTGGTGGTCACGTGCGGGTGGAACAGACGCTCTTTGACCTCCGGCGGCAGGCCGGGACCGGCGTCGGCGATGCGCACCACCGCCCACCCCGCCTCCTCGCGCAGCTCGAGG
>JALOKS010000180.1 GCA_025456385.1 Thermoanaerobaculales bacterium
GGGCGGCTGGTCGAGATCGGGGCCTCCGGGCTGCTCTACAACTCCAACACCCTGCTCTACGACCGCGAGCGCGGGCCGGCCGCATCGCCGCTGTGGACGCAGCTCGGCGGGCAGCCGGTCGCGGGCGCCGGTGCGGCGACGGCGGCGCCGCTGGAGCTTCTTCCCGCGACGCTGACCACCTGGGAGGCGTGGCGGCTCGACAACCCCGAAAGCCCGGTCCTGGCGCCGGTGGAGGGGATGCAGAGGCTGTACCGGAGGGACCCGTACCACAGCTACTTCGGGTCCGAGATGCTGCGCTTCCCGGTCGCGCCGCTGCCGGCGGCGGGCCCGCTCGGCCTCAAGGACCGGCTGGTCGTGGTCGACGTCGCTGGGCGGCGCGCCGCCTACGCCCTCCCCGATCTCGCGGCCGCGGGCGGCGGGCCGCAGGGCTCGGTCGAGCTCGAGCTCGGCGGCGCCCGCCTGCGCCTCGACTACCGGAGCGACCTCGGGACGGCGGCGGTCGCGGCCGTCGGCGGCGCCGGCGAGCTCCGCTCGGTGCGCTACGGCTTCTGGTTCGCGTGGCACGCGATCGAGGGAACGATTCCTGATATGATCCCGGCCGGCCCCGCCGGCTGAGGCCATAAGGCGGCGGCCGGCCATCCCATCGCCGAGAGGAGCGCGATGTCCGTCCAGATCGACCGCTTCAGCTACGACGACGCGATCGTCCGCAAGTTCACTCTGATGACCCTCGTCTGGGGCGTGGTCGGCATGCTGGTCGGCGTGCTGGTCGCGCTCCAGCTGGCGGCGCCGGTCTTCAACTTCGAGCTGCCCTTCCTGAGCTTCGGCCGGCTGCGCCCCCTCCACACCAACGCGGTGATCTTCGCCTTCACCGGCAACGCGATCTTCGCCGGCGTCTACTACTCGATGCAGCGGCTGCTCAAGACACCGATGTTCTCGAAGGTCCTCAGCGAGGTCCACTTCTGGGGCTGGCAGGCGATCATCGTCGCCGCCGCCGTGACCCTGCCCCTCGGCATCACCCAGAGCAAGGAGTACGCGGAGCTGCAGTGGCCGATCGACATCGCGATCGCGGTCGTCTGGGTGGTCTTCGGGGTCAATGCCTTCGGCACGATCGCGCGCCGCCGCGAGCGCCACATCTACGTCGCGATCTGGTTCTACATCGCGACGATCGTCACCATCGCCCTGCTCCACATCTTCAACAACCTGGTGGTGCCGGCGGGGCTGTGGCGCAGCTACCCGATCTACGCCGGCGTGCAGGACGCCTTCATGCAGTGGTGGTACGGCCACAACGCGGTCGGCTTCCTGCTCACCACGCCGCTGCTCGGCATCATGTACTACTTCCTGCCCAAGGCCGCCGACCGCCCGGTCTTCTCCTACCGGCTGTCGATCATCCACTTCTGGTCGCTGGTCTTCATCTACATCTGGGCCGGCCCCCACCACCTCCACTACACCGCCCTCCCGGCCTGGGCCTCGACCCTCGGCATGCTCTTCTCGCTGATGCTGTGGATGCCGTCCTGGGGCGGCATGCTCAACGGCCTGCTGACCCTGCGCGGCGCCTGGCACAAGGTCGCCTCGGACCCGGTGCTCAAGTTCTTCGTGGTGGCGGTCACCTTCTACGGCATGTCGACCTTCGAAGGCCCGCTGCTCTCGATCCGCTCGGTCAACCTGCTCTCCCACTACACCGACTGGACCATCGCCCACGTCCACTCGGGGGCGCTCGGCTGGGTCGGATTCCTCAGCTTCGGCATGATCTACTGGCTGCTGCCGCGCCTCTTCCAGACCGAGCTCTGGAGCCGCACGCTCGCCGAGGCGCACTTCTGGCTCGGCACCATCGGCATCCTGCTCTACATCGTCGCCATCTACGCCGCCGGCCTCACCCAGGGCCTGATGTGGCTCGCCTTCGACGACGAGGGCTACCTCAAGTACGGCGACTTCGTGGAGACCACCCTGCGCCTGATCCCGATGTACTGGGTGCGGGTCATCGGCGGCACCGCGTACCTGACCGGCACCCTCCTGCTCGGCCTCAACTTCTTCATGACCTGGCGCCGGCGGCCCGCGACCTACGAGGTGCCGGTGCACGAGGCGCCGAGGCTCGCCGCGGAGTACGTCGAGCGCCCCGAGCCGGCGTCGCCGCTCGCCGCCTCCGGAGCCCACGTCGCCAACCTCGCCTACAAACTGGAGCGCTTCTTCCGCACCACCTGGCACCGGCGCTGGGAGCGCCTGCCCCTGACCTTCACCGTCGCGGTGGTGGTCGCGGTGGTCGTGGCCTCGCTGTTCGAGATCATCCCGACCTTCCTCATCAGGTCGAACGTGCCGACCATCGCCACCGTCACGCCCTACACGCCGCTCGAGCTGGCGGGCCGCGACATCTACATCTCCGAGGGCTGCTACAACTGCCACTCGCAGATGGTGCGCCCGATCCGCGCCGAGACCGAGCGCTACGGCGAGTACTCGAAGCCCGGCGAGTTCGTCTGGGACCACCCCTTCCAGTGGGGCTCGCGTCGGATCGGCCCCGACCTGCATCGGGTCGGCGGCAAGTACCCCGACCTCTGGCACGTGCGGCACATGGCCGACCCGCGCGCCATCACCGCGGGCTCGATCATGCCCGCCTACCCCTGGCTGCTGACGGCGCCGCTCGACGTCGACTCGATCGAGAGGGTCATGCGGGCCCACCGGGCGCTCGGCGTTCCCTACTCGGACTCGGACATCGCCGGCGGCGCCGCCGCCGCGCGCGCCCAGGCCGCCGAGCTCGCAGCGCGCGTCGTCGAGCAGGGCGGCCCCGAAGGCCTCGCCGACAAACAGATCGTGGCCCTGACCGCCTACCTGCAGCGGCTCGGCACCGACATCACGAAGCCCGAGCCGGTGGCGGTGGAGGAGGAGGCGGGTTCCGTGGCGGCGCCGCAGGCACGCTCCGGCGAGGCTGGCGAGGCGGTCGCCGAGGCGGGCGGCGAGGGCGCCGAGGGGGCCTCGTGAGCCTGACCGACGTCATGTCCGCGGCCGGGCTCACGACCTGGACCGAGCTCGCGCTGGTCATCAGCCTCATCACCTTCGCGGCGATCGTGATCCGCGTTTTCGTGCTGCGCAGCCGCCGCGACTACGAGCACGCGAGCGGGCTGCCGCTCGACGACGGCGCCGAGCCCGCCCCGGGCGGAAGGGAGCGCACGTGAGCGACGAACGGACGGGGCCCGAGGCCCCGCAGAGCGACCACCTCCTCGACCACGCCTACGACGGCATCCAGGAGTACGACAACCCGCTGCCGCGGTGGTGGCTGGCCCTGTTCTGGATCACCATCGTCTTCACGCCGCTCTACATCCTCTACTTCCACTTCGGCGGCGGCATGCTGCCCAACGAGCGCTACGACCAGGAGATGATCGCCTTCTACGACCGGCAGGCCGAGGAGCTTCTCGCGATGGGCGAGATCCGCGAGGCGACTCTGGCCGAGCTGATGGCCGACCCGAGCATGATGAACGGCGGCAAGAAGATCTTCCAGGGCAAGTGCGCGACCTGCCACGGGATGTTCGGCGAGGGCGGCATCGGCCCCAACCTCACCGACGAGCACTGGCTGCACGGACCGCAGCTCATGGACATCTACCGCACGGTGCGCGACGGCGTCACCGACAAGGGCATGCTCGCCTGGGAGCGCCAGCTGCGGCCGGCCGAGCTGATGGCGGTGAGCGCCTATGCGGGAAGCCTGCTCGGCAGCCAGCCGCCGAACACGAAGCCGCCCCAGGGCGAGCGCGCGCCCCGCGCCGCTCCCGAGGCCGTCGCTCCCGCGCCGGCGGCGGAGCCGGAGCCCCCCGCGACCGAGGCCGCGCCGGCCGCCTCCTGAGGCGCCCCGTGACCGTCACCTCGAACGCGCCGGAGGCCCGCGAGCGGGTGCTGTCCACCCTCAACCGGGACGGCAGCCGGCGCTGGGTCCGGCCCAAGCTGTCGCGCGGACGCCACTACCGGCGGCGGCTCCTCGCCGCGTGGGCGCTCATCGCGACCTTCACCCTGATCCCGATCCTGCGCCTGAACGGCAAGCCGCTCATGCTCTTCGACATCCCGAAGCGCGAGTTCACGCTCTTCGGCGCGACCTTCCTGCCCACCGACACCTTCCTGCTGATGCTGCTGCTGTTCTCGATCTTTATCGCGATCTTCCTGGTCACCGCGGTGCTCGGCCGGGTGTGGTGCGGCTGGGCCTGCCCGCAGACCGTCTACATGGAGTTCGTCTACCGGCCGCTCGAGGTCCTGATCGAGGGCGGCCGCGCGCGCCAGCTCCGGCTCGACGCCCACGGTCCCGACGCCCGCCGGACCCTCAAGCTCGCGGTCTTCTTCGTGGTCTCGGCCTTCCTCGCCAACACCTTCCTCGCCTACTTCGTCGGCTGGGAGCGCCTGCTCGCCTGGATGACGAGCCCGCCGACCGCGCACCCGACCGCCTTCGCGGTGATGCTCGGCACGACGCTCCTGATGTTCCTCGACTTCGCCTGGTTCCGCGAGCAGACCTGCATCGTCGCCTGCCCCTACGGCCGCTTCCAGTCGGTGCTCCTCGACCGCCAGTCGCTGATCGTCGGCTACGACGCCGGCCGCGGCGAGCCGCGCGCGCCCTGGCGCAAGGCCGGCGGCCGGACGGCGGGCGACTGCGTCGACTGCCGGCTCTGCGTCTCGACCTGCCCGACGGGCATCGACATCCGCGACGGCCTGCAGATGGAGTGCGTCCACTGCACCCAGTGCATCGACGCCTGCGACGCGGTGATGGACCGCGTCGGCCTCCCGCGCGGCCTCGTCCGCTACACTTCGCAGGCCGAGCTCGAGGGCGGCGGCGCGCGCTTCCTGCGGCCCAGGCTCCTCGTGTACTCCGCGATCCTGCTCCTCTCCTTCGGCGCCCTCGGCCTCTCGCTCGCCGGCCAGCGCAGCGCCGACGTGACCCTGCTGCGCGGCCTCGGGGCGCCGTTCACCGTCCTGCCGTCCGGCGAGGTCTCGAACCAGATCCGGCTCAAGATCGCCAACCGCACCGACGGGGAGCGCTCGTACGCCATCGAGCTGGTCGGAGGCGAGGGCCTCACCCTGATCGCTCCCGAGAACCCGTTGACGGTCGCGGCCGGCGACAGCGCTCTCACCGCCGCCTTCATCACCGCCCCGCGCGCCTCCTTCACCGGCGGCGAACGCAGCGTCGTGATCCGCGTCAGCGACGGCGTCGACTTCGAGGAGCGCTTCGAGCACCGCCTGCTCGGCCCCGAGCCGTCCGCCGGAGGCGCGCCGTGACCAGGGGCTCGCTGTGGCCGTGGATCATCGCCGGCGCCCTCGCGCTGCACGTCGCGGCGTCGTTGATCGTGGTCGCCGTCGCGACCTCCGACCCCTCGTACGCGGTCGAGGAGGACTACTACCGGAAGGCGGAGTCGTGGGACCGCAGCCGCGCGGCCCAGCGCGCCAGCGACGCCCTGGGCTGGAGCCTTGCGGCCGCGGTGACGCCTCCCTCGGCGCCCGGCGGGCAGCCGGTCCTCGAGGTCCGCGTCGCCGATGCCGCCGGCGGGCCCGTCGAGGGCGCCACGGTCGCGGTCGAGTGCTTCCACAACGTGCGCTCCGACGACCGCATCCGCGCCCCCCTCCAGGAGGCGGGCGGCGGCGTCTACCGGGCCGCCCTGCCGATGCGCCGCGACGGCCGCTGGGAGCTGCGGTTCACGGTCGACCGCGGCGGCGAGCACTTCGTGCACAGGGAGACCAAACATCTGGTGGTGGAGGGGCGGTGGTGATG
>JALOKS010000181.1 GCA_025456385.1 Thermoanaerobaculales bacterium
CTTGAAGGCGGGGATCAGCGGCTGCACCGCGTCGGCGCGGGCGATGAGCGCGAGCCGCTTCGCCTGCGCCTCGTCGAGGAGGGCGACGAAGCCCTCGTGGTAGGCGAGGTGGACCGCTGCGAGCTCCTCGCCGAGAGTGTGGCGCTCGATCACCAGCCCGCCGAGGGTGGCGGGGTCGGCGTTGCCGGCGGCGAACAGGGCCTCGATCTCCTCCTGCAGCCCGGCGAGCGCCTGTTGCAAGGGCTGCTCGGCCTCGCGGTGCACCAGGTAGATCGCGTTCCACTGCGCGACCTGGTCCTCGCTCAGGTCCAGGAAGCGCACGACCTGGTTGTGGGCGGCCTCGGCGAGCGGCGGCGGTCCCTCCGCCTTCTGGGCGGCGAGCGGCGCGGCGAGCGCGAGAAGGGCGATCACGAACAGCAGCTTCTTCATCCCGGTGTCTCCTTTCTTCGGTCGGTTGGAACCGGCGGCGGTTCCGGGGGCACGCGCTTGGGACGGCGGAGCCGGCCCGGGGTTGACAGCCGCCCGGCTGGGAACCCTTGACACCGCCGGCGGGGCGACCTATCGTTGAATTGATCGATCGTTCTAGTATTTCCTTCAGACCCGGAGAGCCTGCCCGGTGCCTCGTAGAACGAACACTCAAGAACGGCTCGTGGCCGCCGCCGCGGGGCTCTTCCTGCGCCAGGGCTACGCCGCCACCGGGGTCAACGAGATCATGCAGCGGGCGGGGGTCACCGCGGGCAGCTTCTACCACTTCTTCGCGACCAAGGAGGAGCTCCTGCTGGCGGTCGTCGACCGCCTCGGCGGCGAGCTCGAGGCCGAGCTCGAGGCCGCCGCCGCAGGCGGCGGCGAGCCTCTGGGACGGCTGCTGGCTGCCGTCGCGGCCGCCCGCTCCCGGCGCGCGGCCGAGGCGCCCGGCTCGCCCCTCGGCGTGCTCGCCGCCGAGCTCTCGGTCAGCCACCCCGAGGTCCGGGCGCGGATCGCCGCCGTCTACGCGGCCTGGATCGAGCGCGCCTCCGGGCTCCTCGCGGCCGGCGGGGCGCAGCTGCCGGCGGAGCTCGACCTCCGCGCCCTCGCCCGTTTCATCCTCGCCGCCCTCGAGGGCGGGCTGCTGCTGGCCCGGCTCGAGGCGGGCGCCGGAGCCATCGACGACGTCGCCGCCGGGATCGAGCGCCATCTCGAGCTGCTCGCCGCCGGCGGGGGCCGCCGGCGCAGCCCGGAGCCGCAGCGCGCCGCTGCCGAGCGGCGCCCGGCGCCGACCGCCGACTGGAGGGCCTGGTGAGCGGTACCGGGGCTCCGCGCGGCGAGGCGGCGGTCCGCGAGCTGGTGGCGCGGGTGGTCGACGAGGTGATGGCGAGGCCGCGGCCGGACGGGGAGACGATCGCGATCGGCGCCGACCATGGCGGCTTCCGGCTCAAGCAGGAGCTCGTCGAGCACCTGCGCGGCCGCGGGCTCGCGGTCCACGACTGCGGCTGCGCCAACCTCGACGCGGTCGACTACCCGGACTACGCCCACGCGGTCGCCAACCTGGTTGCCGCCGGTCTCTGCCGCTGGGGGATCGTCGTCGACGGTGCCGGCATCGGCTCGGCGATGGTCGCCAACAAGGTGCCGGGGGTGCGGGCGGCCCTGTGCTACGACCTGTCGAGCGCGCGCAACAGCCGCGAGCACAACCACGCCAACGTGCTCAGCCTCGGCGCCGGCCTGATCGGCCCGAGCCTCGCGCGGCAGATCGTCGACGAGTGGCTGGCGACGCCGTGGGGTGGCGAGCGCCACGCGCGGCGGGTCGCCAAGATCGGCGAGGTGGAGCGGCTCTACCTGAGGTCGGCAAAGGACGGACGATGATCGATCGCGACGAGCTCATCGAGGTGGTGACGCGGCAGGTGCTGGCCACCCTCGGCGGCGCCGTTCCCGAGCGCGGGCTCGAGGACGCGCCGCAGGCGGTGGCGAACGGGGCGGCGCGCCTCGGCTACAGCGGGGCGGCGGCCGGGGTACCCGACAACCTCGCGCCCTACATCGACCACACGCTGCTCAGGCCCGACGCCACCGCGGCCGACATCGACCGCCTCTGCGACGAGGCGGTCGAGCACCGCTTCGCGGCGGTCTGCATCAACCCCTGCTGGGTGGCGCGGGCGGCGCGGCGGCTGCGCGGCAGCCGGGTCGCCGTGGCCTCCGTGGTCGGCTTTCCGCTCGGCGCCTCGGCGCCCGAGATCAAGGCCATGGAGGCGCGCCGCGCGCTGCGCGACGGGGCGCGCGAGATCGACATGGTGATCAACATCGGCGCCCTCAAGTCGGGCGACCACGAGCTGGTGCGCCGCGACATCGCGGGCGTCGCCGACGCCTGCCGCGAGGTCCGGGCGCTCGCCAAGGTCATCATCGAGGCGGCCTGCCTCGGCGATGAGGAGAAGGTCATCGCCTGCCGCCTCGCGCGGGCCGCGCGAGCCCACTTCGTCAAGACCTCGACCGGCTTCGGTCCCGGCGGGGCGACCGTCTTCGACGTCGCCCTGATGCGCGAGGTGGTGGGTGACTCGATGGGCGTCAAGGCGGCGGGCGGCATCCGCACCGCCGCCGAGGTGCGCGAGATGATCACCGCCGGCGCCACCCGGATCGGCGCCTCGGCCGGCGTCCGCATCGTCGCCGGCGAGGAAGGAGCTTCCAGTGCAGCATATTGACCTCCGCTCGTACGTGTTCCTCGACTCCCTGCAGCCCCAGTACGCGGCCTTCCTGGGCACCGTCGCCCAGGGCTTCCTGCCGCTCGCCGGCGACGCCTCGCTGTTCGTCGAGATCTCGCCCGGCATCGAGATCAACCGCCTCACCGACGTCGCCCTCAAGGCGACCCGCGTGCGGCCCGGGATGCAGATCGTCGAGCGCTACTACGGCCTCCTCGAGATCCACTCCGCCGAGCAGGCCGAGACGCGCGCCGCCGGTGCCGCCGTCCTCGCCGCCATCGGCCGCACCGAGACCGACCGGAGAAGACCGAAGATCCTCTCCAGCCAGGTCATCCGCCGCCTCGACGACCACCAGGTGCAGCTCATCAACCGCATGCGCCACGGGCACATGATCATCCCCGGCCAGACCCTGTACGTGCTCGAGGTCGAGCCGGCGGCCTACGCGGCGCTGGCCGCGAACGAGGCCGAGAAGGCGGCGGCGATCAACATCCTCGAGGTGCGGGCCTTCGGCTCCATGGGCCGGGTCTACCTCGGAGGCGAGGAGCGCGACATCGACGTCGGCTGGCGGGCGGCGGTGGCTGCGATCGAGGGGGTTGAGGGACGGGAAGGCGAGTGAGCTTGAATTCGGAATTCGGAATTCGGAATTCGGAATTGGTTTCGAGCTGTGGGAAAGGAGTCAGTGATGGCTGAAGCGTTGGGAATGATCGAGTGCCGGGGCTTCGCGGCGGTGGTCGAGGCCGCCGACGCCATGGTCAAGGCGGCCAAGGTGGAGCTGGTGTCCTATGAGAAGACGGGCGGCGGCTACGTGACCGCCATCGTGCGCGGCGACGTGGCCGCGGTCAAGGCGGCGGTCGAGGCCGGGGTGCGCGGCGCGCAGACGGTCGGCGAGGTCGTCTCGACCCACGTCATCGCCCGCCCGCACACCAACATCGACCTCGTGCTGCCGCTCGGGCGCGCGGCCGAGGCGGCCTCCGAAACCGGGGCGAAGAAGGGCTCGCGCTGATGCTCCTCGGGCGGGTGGCCGGCACCCTCGTCGCAAGCTGCAAGGACGAGGGGCTCTCCGGCCAGAAGCTGCTCCTCGTGCGCGAGCTCGGCGTCGACGGGCGGGAGACGGGCGGGCACGTGGTGGCGGTCGACGCAGTGGGCGCCGGCGTCGGCGAGGTCGTGCTGTGGGCCTCGGGCTCGTCGGCACGGCAGACCGAAGCGACCCGCGACCGCCCCTGCGACGCCGTCATCATGGCGATCGTCGACAGCTGGGAGGTGGGCGGCGACGAGGTCTACCGCAAGACCCCGGCGCGAGGAGCGTGGGCGAGCTGAAGCCACCGGGCCGGAGGAGCGCAGCCGGCTGAGTGTCGACCTCATGGCGAGTGGAGGAGCGGGTGCAGCAGGCAGCTTTCGACGCGCAGGAGATCCAGACCGTCATCGAGCGGGTGCGGGCGCGGCTCGGCGGCCAGGCGCCGGCACCGCCGGTCGCCGCCGCCGTCGCCGCCGCAGCTGGGCTCGGCCTCCACCCCACTGTCGACGCGGCGGTGGCGGCCGCCCGCCGCGCCTTCGAGGGCTTCCGCGGCATGGGCCTCGCCGCCCGGCGGCGCATCATCGACGCCGTGCGGACGGCAATGCGCGAGCGCGCGGGCGAGCTCGCGCGCATGGCGCAGGAGGAGACCGGGCTCGGCCGCGCCGCCGACAAGGAGCTCAAGAACCGCCTCGTCATCGACAAGACGCCGGGGCCCGAGGACCTCGAGCCGACGGTGTGGTCGGGCGACCGCGGGCTGACGGTCGTCGAGTACGCGCCCTTCGGCGTCGTCGGCGCGATCACGCCGACCACGAACCCCACCGCGACCATCATCAACAACAGCATCGCCGCCGTCTCCGCCGGCAACGCGGTGGTGTTCAACGTCCACCCCAAGGCCAGGCGGGTGTCGGCGCAGTGCCTGCACTGGCTCAACCGCGCGATGACGGCGGCCGGTGCGCCGCCCGACCTCGTGGCGGCCATCCCCGAGCCCACCATCGCCAGCGCGCTCGAGCTGATGAACCACCCGCAGGTTCGGATCCTGATGGTCACCGGGGGGCCGGCGGTGGTCGAGGAGGCGCGCAAGACCCGCAAGCGGGCGATCCTCGCCGGCCCCGGCAACCCGCCGGTGGTGGTCGACGCCACCGCCGACCTCTCACTCGCCGGTCGCGAGATCGTGCGCGGCGCCTCCTTCGACAACAACCTCATCTGCACCGACGAGAAGGTCGTGTTCGTGGTCGCCGAGGCGGCCGACCGCCTCCTCGCCGCCATGACCGCCGCCGGCTCGCGGGTGCTCTCGGCGTCCGAGCTCAGGCGGCTCGAGCCGGTGATCTTCGCCGAGCCCGGCGAGCCGGGCAGGCCGGGGCACGTCAACCCGCGCTGGATCGGCCAGAACGCCGGCGCCATCCTCGCCGAGATCGGCCTCCGCGAGGGCCCCGAGCTGCGGCTCGCGGTGGCCGACGTGCCGGCGGAGCACCCTCTGGTGTGGACCGAGCAGATGATGCCGGTGCTGCCGGTGGTGCGGGTGCGCCACGTCGAGGAGGCGATCGCGCTCGCGGTGCGCGCCGAGCGCGGCTGCGGCCACACCGCCTCGATCTTCTCGCGCGACGTCGACGCGATCACCCGCATGGCGCGGGCGATCGACGTCTCGATCTTCGTCGCCAACGCCGCCACCCTCGCCGGCCTCGGCGACGGCGGCGAGGGCTACACCTCGTTCTCGATCGCGAGCCCGACCGGCGAGGGTCTGACCCGTCCGCGCTCCTTCTCGCGCGAGCGCCGGCTGACGGTCGCCGGCGGCCTGAGGATCGTCTGATGCAGCCCGCCATCGCCCTGCTCGAGCTCGACTCGATCGCGATCGGGGTCCGCGCCGGCGACGCCATGGTCAAGCGGGCGCCGGTCGAGGTCACCTACGCGGGCACCGTGCACCCCGGCAAGTACCTGGTGCTCGTGGGCGGCGACGTCGCCTCGGTCGAGGAGGCCTACGCCGCCGGTCTCGCGGCCGGCGCCGGGGCGCTCGTCGACCGGATCTTCCTGCCCGCCGTCCACCCTGAGGTG
>JALOKS010000182.1 GCA_025456385.1 Thermoanaerobaculales bacterium
TCGGTGCAGGTGTACAGGTCGAGCATCTGCTTCCAGGTGAAGTCGGTGACCGTAGCGACGCCGAAGCGGCTGTCCTCGGCGATGTTCTCGAGGTCCATGGCCGGCAGCCGGCCGGGCGGCTCGAGCTTGGCAAAGAAGGAGTTGAAGAGCGAGGTGTAGACGTGGAAGTGCTTGGAGTAGGGAAGCTCGTTGGCGAAGGCGAAGAGGGTGACGAGGTGCAGCCACCAGTTGATCCCGTAGAGCGCCTGCAGGGCGCTGCCGCCGAGGCCGGCGAAGGCGGCGGCGGCCAGGCTCGAGACCGGGAGGTGGGAGCCCTCGATGTCGCCGGCAGCGATCCGGGCTCCCTCCGAGCCGAGGTCGGTCAGCATGAGGATGGCGATGAGTCCGATGACCAGCCAGGCGCTGAAGCTCTGGATGACGCGCTCCTTGCGCTGGATGCCGCGGCGCCAGATTGCGAAGGCGAGGCCGACGAGCACCAGGAGCTCGAAGACGTCCTTGGAGAACAGGTAGGCGTGGCCGACCGACGTGTGCAGGAGCGGCAGCTCCCAGCCGGCGAAGAGGCCCTCGAGCACCATCGTCACCGTGCGCAGGCTGACGACCAGGAAACCGTAGAAGATTAGGAGGTGGTAGAGCCCGGCGAAGGGGTCGTCGAACATCCGCTTCTGGCCGAGGGCGTAGACCATCATGTGCCGGAAGCGCTCGCCGAGACGGTCGAAGCGGTCGTCCGGGCGGCCGGTCCCGAGCAGCTGGAAGCGCCGGCCGAGCGACAGCACGACGCCGCCGACGCCGATGATCGTCAGAACCCAGAACCACACGACTCCCGAAATGCCGAGCAACGAACCGGCCGTGGCGTGATGCATCTCCCCTCCTTCAGGCGTCGACCGGCGCCCGCTGCAGACGACGGTAAGTTCTCAGAGATATTGAGCTTCGCTCGCAATTCGACGCACTGCGGCAAACCATCGGGGGGAGTATAGCGAGGCATTTCGGATTTCGGATTTCCAACCGCCCGCCCACTTCGGATTTCGGATTTCGGATTGTCCAACTTTCCCCCCGCCGACGGCGAGCACCCGGGTGCTCAGGGGGGCCGGGACCGCGTGCGGCGGATGCGGCGGGCTGCCACGGCGACGGCGTCGTCACCGTCGTCGCGACGCGCGCGGAACCCCGGCGCGCTGGTGGGGCGGGCGCCCCGGCCGCGCTGTGCGGCCGGGAAGGCGGCACGACTGTGGGTGCGCGCCGCCCTGTGGTGCCCCCGGCTCCTTCAGGGCTCGCGGTCGAGGGAGTCGAGCGCCGCCACCAACTTGGCCAGCAGCGAGGAGGTGGGAAGGCCGGACGACGAGGGGTCTGCCCAGCGCCAGGCGTCCGCCGGCGGCGCGGCCGGCTCGACGCTGAACTTCAACGGCACGATTTCGATCCGGCGGTGGGTGATGCTGTGACGGACGGTCGGGGCGATCGCCGGGGCTTCCGCCGGGATCGGATGCAGCGCGCGCCGCGCTTCGGGGAGCGGGTCCGCTCCCGCTTCGAGCTCGACCAGCGGCGGCAACCACAGGCCGCGCAGGAACGGGCCCTCGTCGACCCGTCGCAGGAGCCACCGGCCCTCGCCATCGACGCAGCAGGCGGCGACCCAGCGCAGCGCCACGGTGGCGCGGCGGCGGCGCGGCGGCGGGTAGGACTCCGGCCGGCCCTCGGCGCATGCGGCGCAGGCGATCGCGAGCGGGCAGCCCGGACAGCCCGGGGCGAGCGGCGTGCAGATCGTGGCGCCGAGCTCCATCAAGGCCTCGTTGACCGCCCCCGGCGGACCGGCACCCTCCATCAGCCCCTCGATCCAGGCCGCGATCCGGCGCCTGCCCGGCGCCGACCGGGGATCCGCTGCCAGGCCCAGCACCCGCGCGCCGACCCGCAGGGTGTTGCCGTCGAGCACCGGCACCCGTTCGCCGAAGGCGAGCGAGGCCACCGCCGCGGCGGTGTACGGGCCGACTCCCGGCAGCCGCACGAGCTCGGCGGCAGGCCTTTCGAGGCTGCCGCCGTCGGCGACCACCTCGCGGGCCAGGCGGTGCAGGAGCCGGGCGCGGCGGTAGTAGCCGAGCCCCGACCAGAGGGCGAGGACCTCGTCCTCCGCCGCTGCGGCGAGCGCCCCGAGGCTCGGGAAGGCGGCGATGAAGGCCGCGAAACGCGGCACCACCCGCTCGACCTGGGTCTGCTGGAGCATGAACTCGCTCACCAGCACCCGGTAGGGGTCCCGGGGCTCCGTGCGCCATGGGAGCTCGCGCGCCGCGGCCCGGAACCAGCGGAGAAGCCTGCGCGGGCTCACGCCGCCCATCGTACGCCACGCCGCCCCGTGGGCGCGTGCCGGCACGCTATACTCCCGCGCGTCCGATGACGGTAACGGCCCGGAGACGAGAGGCATAACCCTGATGGGAGCTGAGCGGCGAGCCGACGAGCAGCGTTTGATCGAGCTCATGACCGGCTACCAGAAGGGCAACATGAGGGACTTCGAAGGGCTCTACGCCGAGCTCGAGCAGCCGCTCCTGCGCTACCTGTGGAGCTTCGTTCGCGACGCCACGACCGCCCGGGATCTCCTGCAGGACGCCTTCCTGCAGATCCATCGCGCCCGCCACACCTACACGCCGCCGCGGCCGGTGCGGCCGTGGGTCTACGCCATCTCGCGCCACGCCGCGCTCATGCACCTGCGCTCCCGACGGCGGCGCAAGGAGCAGCTCGCCGACGACCAGCTGCCGGAGCTGCCGGTGCCGCCCGAGGTCGAGAAGCTGGCCGACGCAGCCACCCTGCACCGGCTGCTCGGCGGGCTCCGGCCCCAGGCGCGCGAGGTCCTCGTCCTGCACCACCTGCTCGGTTTCGGCTTCGAGGAGATCGGGCAGGCGCTGGGGATCGCTACCGGCACCGCCAAGGTCCGGGCCCACCGTGCCCTCAAGGCGCTGCGCGAGAAGATCGGCGCTGGCACCGGAGGTCATTCATGAGCTCGGGATCGCTGCCGCAGTCGCTCCGCCGGGCCGTCGAGGCCGATCTCACGCCGGTGCGCCCGCTGCTGCCGACCTGGATGCGCGTGCTGGTCGCCGCGACCGTGGCCGCGCTCGGCCTGGCGGCGGTGGCCGTCGTCCTCCAGCTCACACTGCGACCGGATCTGCACCAGATCCCGCGGTGGCTGAGCTGGGGCTGCTCGGCCCTCCAGCTCGCGATCGCCGTCCTGCTGATCGTCATGGCACTCCGCGAGGCGGTGCCGGGGAGCGGGCTACCCAAGGGCGCTGCCGCACTCGCGGCGACGGCGGGTGTGGTCGTGCAGGTTGTGGTCGGCATCGCGACCTGGGTCCACAGCCCCGGCGTGCCCCTGCTCCCGGGCCGGGGGCTCGCCTCCGGCCTCGGCTGCGCGAGCCACGACGCCGCCGTCGGCGCCCCCGCCCTCATCATCACGCTGTGGCTGGTGTTCCGCGCGCTGCCGGTGCGACCCGCCCTCGCCGGGCTGCTCGGCGGCGCCGGCGCCGCCGTCGGCGCGGACGCCTTCAACCACCTCGTGTGCCCGATGTCGGACCTGCGGCACGTGCTGGTCTGGCACACCGGCGTGCTCCTCGGCCTCATGCTGCTCGGCTGGGGTATCGGTACGATGTGGGAGCGCCGGCGCTCGCCACGACCGTGACCCGGTCTCGAGCCTGTCCCCACGAGCCGCAGGGCGGTCCGGGGAGGTGGAGGCTGCGACCGGGATCGCGGGCCGCAGGTTGACATCCACGCGCGTCCGGTTCAGAGTCGTCACCCACAGATCGCGGCCGCCACGGCCGCTGCCGGAGGAACCCATGAGCCATCACATCGACTTCAGCTCGCTCTCGCTCCGCGACACCCTCGACCTCGCGGTCGCCATCGAAGAGGAGGCCAAGGAGCGCTACGACGACTTCGCCGCCCAGTTGGACTCCCACCGCACCGGCGACGCGGCCAAGTTCTTCCGCTTCATGGCCGCCAACGAGATCAAGCACGCCGAGCGCCTCGCCGCCAAGCGCCGGGATCTCTTCAAGGATGAGCCGTCGACCGCCGACACCTCGAAGCTCTACGACATCGAGGCCCCCGAGTTCGACGCCGCCCGTGCCTTCATGTCGGTGCGCGCGGCCCTCGACGTCGCCATGCAGGCCGAGATCAAGGCCTACGCCTTCTACGACAGCGCCTTGCCGCAGGTCGCCGACCCCGCCGTCCGCGCGCTGTTCGTCGAGCTTCGCGACGAAGAGGCCCACCACCAGCAGCTGATCCGCGACACCATGGCCAAGGTGCCGGCCGGCGACGGCTTCGACCCCGACGACTTCGTCGACGCCCCGGCCGCGCAGTAGCCGACCGACCAGTTTTGAGTCTTGAGTTTTGAGTTACTGACGCTCTGCCGGCGTCACGACTCTCTGCGTCCCTTCTGAAAATCGCCCTTCGGGATTCGGTTCCCCTCACCGGCCGCCCGCCCGGCAGGCGGGACGCCTGCCGCCACAATGGAGATGCCGCGTCCCGGTCGATGGAGACCGCGCACGCGCCGCCACCTGAAGCGCCCTCAGTCCGTGACGACACCCCAACCCCCGGGCGGGAGGGTGGAAATCGGAAATCCGAAATGGGCGGGCTGGCGGCATTCCTCATTCCTCATTCCTCATTCCTCATTCCGAATTCCGAATTCCGAATTCCGAATTCCGAATTCACCACCCCCCGTTCGGTTTACACTGGCTTCAGTGTCCTTCGTCGACGATCCGACCCCGGTCTCGGAGCCGCCGCCCGCCGGCGTGCTGCTCCTCAACCTCGGCTCGCCGGCAGCACCCACCGCGAGTGCGGTGCGGGCCTACCTCGCGCAGTTTCTCGCCGATCCGCGGGTGGTCGAGCTCCCCCGCTTCCGCTGGTGGCTGATCCGCAGCCTCTTCGTGCTGCCGCTGCGGCCCCACCGCTCGGCGCGCGCCTACCGCACGATCTGGGCCGCGGACGGCTCGCCCCTGGTCGTCACCTCCCGCCATCAGGCGGCCGACCTCGAGTGGGAGCTCGGCCGCCGCCTCGACCGGCCGCTCCCCGTCTTCTGCGGCATGCGCTACGGCAAGCCGTCGGTCGAAGCCGCTCTCGGCGTGCTCCTCCGCCGCGGCTGCCGGCGGATCCTGGTCCTGCCGCTGTTCCCCCAGTACTCGGGAGCCACCACCGGCTCCGCCCTCGACGAGGTCTTCCGCCAGCTGTCGGCTCGACGCCTGGTTCCCGAGCTGCGGACCATCTCCGACTACCACGACCACCCCGCCTACATCGACGCGCTGGCGGCGAGCGTGCACGACGCCTGGCGGGACGGCGGGCGCCCGCGCCAGCTCCTGATCAGCTTCCACGGCCTGCCCGAGCGCTACGCCGAGGCCGGCGACCCCTATCCCGGCCAATGCCGGGCCACGGCGGCGCTGCTCGCCGAGCGCCTCGACCTCGAGCCCGCGTGCATCGCGACCGCCTTCCAGTCGCGCTTCGGACGCGAGCGCTGGATCGGACCCGAGACCGCCGGCCTGCTGCGCCGCTGGGGCAAGGACCGGCTCGACAGCCTCGACGTGATCTGCCCCGGCTTCGCCGCCGACTGTCTCGAGACCCTGGAGGAGATCGCGATCGCCGGCCGCCGCAGCTTCGAGAAGGCCGGCGGCGGACGCTTCCGCTACATCCCGGCCCTCAACCGGCGACCCGACCACATCTCGGCCCTCGCCGAGATCGTCATCGAGCAGCTCGGCAGCTCGGCGGCTGGGTGATCTGAGGGCTGGAAGGACCGCGCCGTGGCCGACGTTGTGCCAAGCTCCATGAAGATCGTCGTTTCCGGCGCAAGTGGGCTCGTCGGCTCGGACCTGGTCAGAGCCCTCGAGCGCGACGGCCACCGGGTCCTGCGCCTGGTGCGCCGCGCGCCGCAGGGCGGCTCCAGCGAGGCGGCCTGGGACCCGTCCCGGGGCAGCCTCGACCCGGCGGTGCTCAGCGGGGCCGGCGCCGTCATCAACCTCAACGGCCGCAGCATCGCCGCCG
>JALOKS010000183.1 GCA_025456385.1 Thermoanaerobaculales bacterium
GGTCGATGATCGGGGCCGCCCTCTCTACGAGCCCGGGGTGGTGGCGGTGAAGCTGCGGGCCGAGGCCGCTGCGGCCGCCAAGGTCCTGCCGCGGCGCTTCGGGTTGCCCGAGCTCGATGCGGCCATGCGGCGGCTCGGCGTCAC
The DNA here is from genome assembly GCA_025456385.1 of Thermoanaerobaculales bacterium. Lineage (GTDB taxonomy): Bacteria > Acidobacteriota > Thermoanaerobaculia > Thermoanaerobaculales > Sulfomarinibacteraceae > Sulfomarinibacter. Next base: position 145 of record JALOKS010000183.1, read on the forward strand.
CCGCGTGGAGCCCATGTTTCGTCCCCGCGTCGCCAAGGCCCGGCCGGATCTGCCGGACCTGTCGCGGGTGTACCGGGTCGAGCTGCCGGCGGGCGCCGATGTCGCGCGCGCGGCCCGCCTGCTCGCCCGGGACGAGGCGGTCGCGTACGCCGAGCCGGTGGTGCTCCACTACGCCGACCTGACTCCGAACGACCCCAGCTACTCGCAGCAGAGCTTCTGGCAGCAGATCGAGTCCGAGGCGGCCTGGGACGTCCACAAGGGCCAGGACGGCGCCGAGGTGGTGATCGGGATCTCCGACTCGGGCGTGGCCTGGCGCCACGAGGACCTGGTCGACAACATCCACCGCAACCTCGGCGAGGACGCCGACCGCGACGGCGTCGTCGTCGTGCAGGAGGGCGGGGCCTGGGTCTTCGACCCCGGCGACCTCAACGGCGTCGACGACGACGGCAACGGCTACGTCGACGACTTCGTGGGTTGGAACTTTTTGAATGACCAGGGCGGGCAGGACAACGACCCGGACGACCCCGAGAGCCACGGCACACACGTCGCCGGGCTCGCCGCCGCGCGCACCGACAACGGAATCGGCGTCGCCAGCATCTCCTGGAACGTGAAGCTCCTGCCGACCTCGGCCTCCAACAGCAGCTCGGACGGCAGCATCGAGCGCGGCCTCGCGAGCGTCGTCTACCTGGCCGAGAACGGCGCCGACGTCATCAACATGAGCTGGGGCAGCAGCGTCACCTCCCAGCTGCAGCGCGAGGTCATGGCGTACGCGCAGGGCCTCGGCAGTCTGCTGGTGACCTCGGCGGGCAACGAGCGGACCTCGAGCCTCCAGTACCCGAGCGCGCTGCCGGGGGTCCTCAGCGTCGCCGCCGTCAACAGCACCGACCGGCTGACGAGCTACTCCAACTTCGGCCTGAGCGTGGATGTCGCGGCGCCCGGCGGCGACGGCCTCCGCGGTCTGCGCAGCACGATCCCCTCCGGCTACGGCTCCAAGCAGGGCACCTCGATGGCGTCGCCGATCGTCGCCGGGGTCTTCGCGCTCGTGAAGTCGCTGCACCCGCAGTGGTCGAACCAGCGCCTCATCGAGCAGGTCCTGGGCACCGCCGCGGAGATCGACGGGCTCAACGCCGGCTTCGAGGGCCAGCTCGGCCACGGCCGGGTCGACGCCTTCAGCGCCGTCGACGGCAGCCCGTCCTCCGACCCGCCCGAGCTCCGCCTGCAGGTCATGGCCGTGACGGTGGCAGACGACACCGGCGACGGCTCCCTCGAGCCCGGCGAGGGCGCCGCGCTGCGGGTCACCCTGCGCAACTTCAACCAGCTCGGCGGCAGCCAGTCGCTGGCTCTGCGGCTGGTCTCGGACAGCCCCTTCGTCGACGTCCTCGAGGCCGAGGTCCTGACGCCGATCGGCGCCGACGAGGAGCTCGAGCTCGCCGCGCCCTTCACGATCGAGGTCGCGGCCGGGGCTCCGTCGGGCCTCTACGAGCTGCGGCTGAGCGCCGAGGCCGGCGACGCCGGCGTCTCGGCGGCGAGCGAGCTCGAGCTGCCGCCGCTGGTGGTCGCCAACGGCGGCGTGCTGGTCTGGGAGGGCGCCGAGGGGCGCACCTTCAGCGGCCGCTACCTGGCCGATGAGCTCGCGGCCCGCGGCTACGACGTGCTGTCCCTGGTCGGCGACTTCCCCTCCGGCCTGGTCGGCTTCGACGCGGTCTTCCTCTCCTTCGGCAACGCCGGCCTCGACGACCCGGACCTCGGCCTCGACTACCTCTCGGCCCGCCTCGACGCCGACTGGAAGGTGGCGGCCATCGAGAGCTACCTGCGCGCGGGCGGCAGGCTCTACCTGGAGGGCAGCGACACCCTCGGCTACGACGTCTACGACCTCGTGGACGGCGAGTCGCTGCTGCCGCTGTTCGGGATCGCGAGCGGCGTCGACGGCGGCACCAACCCGATCGACGGCCTCGACGGGCAGAACGGCACGCTCGCCGAGGGCATGCGCTTCACCGACACCGACCAGGACCCGGTGGAGTGGATCGACATCTTCACGCCGGGCACGGGTGCCGCGGCCTTCGTCGAGTCCGGCTACGGCGTCGTGGCGGTGCAGCACGCCGGGAGCTTCGGCCAGCGCACCTTCGGCTTCGCGTACTCGATCGCGGATCTCGTCGACGGAGCCACGACCAGGGGCCAGCTCCTGGATGCGATCCTCGATTTCCTGCAGCCGGGCGAAGAGCCTCCGGCCGTGAGCCCGCGGCGGGCCGGACGGCGCCTGACGCCGAGCCCCTGAGCCGTGGCGCGCGCGACGACGACCCAGGCCGTCGTCGGGCGACCGCCCGACCCGCGGTCGCCGTCGCCCGACGCAGGCGGTCCAGCGCAGCGGCCCGGCCGCAGCCTGGTCGCCATCCTGGCGACGGCGCTGCTCCTGGTGGCTCTGGTTCCCTTTCTGCCGCTGGCCACTCTCGCCTGGGTGGCCTACCGCGGCGAGGTGGACCGCGTCGAGGACGAGATCCGCGCCTCCAACCGCCACATCGCCCTCCTCGCCGGGCGCTACCTGGAGACCCTCCTGCGGCAGATCGCAGACGAGATCGTCGTCTACGAGGGCGTCGAGGCGGCGGGGCTGCCGCCGCAGTTGCCGGGCGTGGCCTGGGAGCGGGTCGGCGACGACGGCCGGGTCCTGGGCAGCCAGCTCGCGGAGGAACGCGTGGGCCGCGGCTGCGGCTATCGCGAGCTGCTGGCGGCGCCTCCCGGGCCGCCCCTGATCTCGGAGATCGGACCCTGGATCGAGGGCGCGCCGCCGACCGTGCTCGTCCTCGGCGGGAGCACCGCGAGCGGCCGCCTGGTGGCGGTTCTCGACCCGGTGTCCCTGCACGAGGAGCTGCAGGGCTGGACCCCCGGCGGGGGAGACCGCCACCTCTACGTCGTGGGCGGCACCGGCAGCCTGCTCTTCTACTCTGACCTCAAGCTCTCCGTCGGCAACGCGGACCTGCTGTCGAACCCGCCGATCCGTCACTTCGTCGAGGGGCGCGCGGGCGACCTCAGGTACACCAGTCTCGTCTCCGGCAAGCCGCGCCTCGGCACGGTGCACCGCCTGAGCGGTGTCGACTGGGCGGTGGTGGTCAGCGCCGACGTCGGCGCGAGCCTGATCGGCATCCGGAGCCGCGCGCGGTGGCTCCTGTGGTCGACCGTCTTCGCGGTCGCGGCGGCGGTCGCCATCCTCGCGGTCACCTCGCGCCTGCTGGTGAAGCCGGTCCTCGAGATCGCGCGGGCGCTGCGCCAGCCCGGCCGCGACCCCAAGGCGCCGCTCGACATCGCGTCCTCGCTGCGCCGGGTCCGGGAGCACGATGAGCTGATCGGCGCCTTCGACGAGCTCGCCGCCGAGGTGGCCGCCGTCGAGCGGGAGCTCGTGCAGGCCGAGAAGGCTTCACTGCTCGGCCAGCTCGCTTCCGGCCTCGCCCACGAGATGGGGACGCCGCTCAACGTCATCACCGGCAACGCCGAGTACCTCCTGCGCAAGGTCGGTGCGGACGATCCGGCGCGGCAGCCCCTCGAGCTCATCGTCAGGCAGGGGCAACGCATCGCGGCGATGATCCGCCGGCTGCTCGACGTGTCGCGCCCGGCCGAGGCGCGGCTGGTGCCGGTGGCGCTCGAGCCGCTCGTCCGTCAGTGCCTCGAGATCGTGCCGGGGCTCCACCCCGGGATCGAGCTCCGCTGCGATCTCGACCCGGACCTGCCGCGGGTCCTGGCCGACCCCAAGCTCCTCGAGCACGCCCTCATGAACCTCGTGCTCAACGCCTGCCAGGCGATGCCGAGCGGCGGCAGGCTCGCGGTCGTGGGCGGAATCGTGGAGGGCGAGGGCCGTCTGCCGGTCGCGCTGGCGGTCAGCGACACGGGCTGCGGCATCGCCCGGGAGCACCTGCCGCGGATCTTCGAGCCATTCTTCAGCACCAAGGCACAGGGGGAGGGCACCGGACTCGGCCTGGCGATCGTCGACCGGATCCTGCGCCAGCACGGTGCGACCATCGAGGTGACGAGCGCGCCGGGACGCGGTACCGTCATGCTGCTGCGGATGCAGGCGGCCGCGGGGAGAGGGCCGATGGCGAGACCGGAGTCGGGAGCCGAGCGATGAGTGGTCCCCGGGGTGAGACGGCCGGCCCGGTCCGAGTCCTCGTCGCCGAGGACGACGTCGAGATGCTGGAGCTCCTGACGCGGGTCCTCGATGAGGAAGGCTACGACGTGCTCAGCGCGCACGATGGCCACCAGGCCCTGGCGAAGATCGACGAGGGCGGCTTCGACGTCGTGCTGTCGGACGTGCGGATGCCGGGGCCGGACGGGATGGAGGTCCTGCGCCGGGCCATGGCGCGGCGCCTCCACCAGCCGGTGATCCTGATGACGGCCTTCGGCAGCATCGGCTCGGCCGTCGAGGCGATGCGGGCCGGCGCCTACCACTACCTGGCGAAGCCCTTCAACCTCGACGAGCTGCTCGAGATCCTGCGCGGCGCAGCCGAGCAGATCCGGCAGCGGCGCTCCCTCCGTGACGAGGCCGGCGACGGCGCCTTCCCGATCGTGTTCCGCTCGCCGGCGATGGCGCGCCTGCTGGCGCTCGTGAGCGAGGTCGCGTCGAGCTCGGCCTCGGTCCTGATCACCGGCGCCTCAGGCACCGGCAAGGAGCTGCTGGCGCGCGCGGTCCATGCCGCGAGCGAGCGCCGGCGCCGTCCCTTCGTGCCGGTCGACTGCGGCGCCATTCCCGAGGGGCTGCTCGAGAGCGAGCTCTTCGGTCATTGCCGCGGCGCGTTCACCGGCGCGGTCTCCGACCGGCCCGGGATCGTCGAGACCGCGGACGGCGGAACCCTCTTCCTCGACGAGGTGGGCAACCTGCCGGCCTCGATGCAGGCGAAGCTCCTCCGCTTCCTCAACGACCGCCGTTTCCGCCGCGTGGGTGAGGCGCGCGAGCGCGCGGTCGACGTGCGGGTGGTGTCGGCGAGCAACCGGGACCCCGTCGAGCTCGCGGCCGAGGGGCGCTTCAGGGACGACCTCTACTACCGCCTGGCGGTGTTCTCGCTCCACATCCCGAGCCTCAGCGAGCGCCGCGAGGACATCCCGCCCCTGGTCTACCACTTCATCCGCCGCTTCAACGCCGAGGGCGGGTACGCAGTCGAGGGCGTGCGGCAGGACGCGCTCGACCTGCTGAGCGACGCTCCCTGGCCCGGCAACGTCCGCCAGCTCGAGAACGTCACCGAGCGCGCGGTCATCCTGCGCAAGGCGGGCCTCCTGCAGCCGGTGGACCTGCCGCTCGAGCTCCAGTCCGTCGGCGGCGCCGAGCCCGGGCGCACACTCGAGGACCTCGAGCGGCAGCACATCCTGCAGCTCCTCGAGGAGTGCGGCGGCAACCGCTCGCGGGTGGCGAGGATCCTCGGCATCAGCCGGCGCACGGTCTACCGCAAGCTCCGCCAGTACGGCGTCGACTCCGAGGACTGAGCGGAACGCCGCCCCGCCGGCGGGCCGGGTCACGCCGTCCCACCCCGGGGCCGGGGCTCAAGTCTCTGG
>JALOKS010000476.1 GCA_025456385.1 Thermoanaerobaculales bacterium
GGCCTTCGTCGTCGGCCCGACCCTCGTCCTCCCGCTCGCGCACGCGGTCAGCGTCATGGCACGCGCGCGGACCTGGTGGCTCCTGCTGGACGTGATCGGCGCCACCGCCGCCGCCGTCGCGGCGTGGATCGCCATGCGCTCGCTGGTCGACGTGCTGAGCCCCGAGGCGCTGTACGCCGCGGGCGGGCTCCTCGCCGCGACTCTGCTGGTCGCGCTGCTGTCTGCCGGCGCGGCCGGGACGGTTGCCGGCCGCGCCGATCTGCGCCGGACCCACGGGGCGCTGTCCGTTGTCCTGTGGTTCGTGGTGGCTGCCGGGTGGACCGGCGTCGGAGCCTACCTGCGCTGGCTCGACGACTTCGGACCCCGGGACCTCCACGACGTCTCTCTATGGGGCTTGGACCCCACCGGCAGCTGGGTCGAGGTGCGGGGATCCGCGGCGTTGCGCTTTGACACTCACCGCAGCTTCATCGTCTCGACCTCCGACGAGCGTTGGATCGCCCTGCGCTCGCTGGGGGGTTCGAGCCCGGGGTGGTTCGGCGACGTGAGCTTCGCCGCGGACGGCCGCGCGGCGGCCTGGCTCGGTTCCAACCGTGACGACGACGCCCGGACCTTGTGGCGGGTCGACCTCGGCCGGCCGAGGCCAGTCGCCGTGGAGACCACGATCACCACCACGAGCGACGCGGATCTCGAGCTGTCGGCCGACGGCCGGATGGCCGTGCTCACATCGACCGTGCGCTGCTTCGGAGAAAAGAAAAGAGCCGCCGAGACGGAGCCGCGACTCGTCCTCATCCACGAGCTCGATCTCGCCTCGCGCGAGATCCGGCGCGTGGCTGAGATCAACCTCGGGGAGCATGACCTGCGGCCCGCCTTCGCCGCCTACTCGCGTGCGCTGCTCGCGACGATCGGCTGCCCGGGCGCGGACTGCCGGCTGCGGTTCATCGATCCCGGAAGCGGCGCCATCCAGCGTGAGACGGCGCTCCCGGCGTGGGCTCGAGCAGCGGCCGTGCTCGCCGACGGGCGGCTCGTGGTCCGCTCGACTGATAGTCAGGACGAGATCCTCGTCGCCGTGCAGGCCGAAGAGACCGCGACCTGGACCGAGCACCGGGCACCAGCCGAGTCCTTCAACTGGATCGGCGGCGAGATCGCGCCCGGCCGCCTGGCGATCTTGACATCCCGCCGCGACGACAACGGCGATTGGGTCAAAGCACAGGTCCAACTGCTCGACCTTGACACGGGTGCGACGCGGCCGCTCGGTGCCGGTGTCGACGCGGGCGCCGGCTGGTGGTGGACGCACGAAGATTTCTGGCGCACCTCGAGGCCCATGGCCTGGAAGCCCGAGGCGTGGCGGCTGTTCCGCACCGAGGGTGGCCGGGCCGTGGTTCGTTGGGACCCCGCGACCGGTGGCCTCACCACCGTCGCCGGCCGGGGGGACTAGCGCCACGATCGTCGCGGTCGGGCCCAACGCGGAGGCACCCGCCGGTGCTCCGGGGGAGGAGGTGTCGACGCCTCGGCCCTTCGCAGGCCGTTTCATCGGAGCTGCGAGTGCAGCGATGGTCCGGCTGGGCGGCAATAAAAAACCCCTCCGCGAGGGAGGGGTCGAAGTCAACTGAAGAGTGACTTACCAGCGGTCGCCGTAGCCGCCGCGGCTGTTGCCGCCGCGACCGTTGCCGCCGCCGCCGCCGCCGGTGCGCTGCTTCGCCTGCGCGACGTCGACGCGGATCGTGCGACCGTCGAGCTGGCTGCCGTTGAGCGCCGCAACCGCCTTGTCCGCCGCATCGTCATCCTCGAAGGTGACGAAGCCGAAACCGCGCGAGCGGCCGGTGTCGCGGTCGCTGACCACCACCGCCTCGCTGATCTCGCCGTGCGCGCGGAACGCGTTGCGCAGGCCCTCGTCGTTCGTATCCCAGCTCAGACTTCCAACAAACAGCTTCTTCGACATTCTCTCTCTCTTCTCCCTGGGTGCTGCCGCTCTGCGGCGCTCCCTCTCGCTCTCCATGCGGTGGACCCTGCGTCCACCCAAGCAGTTGCCAGCCCCGGTGGCCGGCGACGGAAGGGTGAACATAGCACGTATCTGCAGAATTTCCAAATATTTCTTGGAAAGCCGCCAAACCGGGCCTCGCCGCGGCGCCGCTGATGCCTCACAATGATGGTCGAGCTCCGGGATTTCTCGAAAGGAGCGCGCCCGTGCCGACCCCATCCCTCCTCTCGCGCTTCCGCGGTTGTCTGCTCGCCGGTGCGGTCGGCGACGCGCTCGGCGCGCCGGTCGAGTTCACGCCGCTCGGCGAGATCCTCGGCGAGTTCGGGCCCGGGGGCCCGGCCGAGCTCGAGGACGGGCCCTACCCCGCGGGCAGCGTCACCGATGACACCCAGATGACCCTGTTCGTGGCCGAGGGCCTGATCCGCAGCCTCAACCGGCGGCGGAAGAAAGGCGCCGCGACCGACATCCGGATCATGCTCCACGCCCACTGGCGCTGGCTGCGCACACAGGGGCAGTGGCCGATGGGCGACGGCGACCCGGCGCTGCTGCGGTCCTGGCTCTCGGAACTCCCCGGCCTCAACGAGGACCGCGCTCCGGGAACCACCTGCCTCGCGTCCCTGCAGTCGGGCGAGCTCGGCACCCTCGACAGCCCCCTCAACGACTCCAAGGGCTGCGGCGGCGTCATGCGCATCGCCCCGGTCGGCCTCGCCTGGCCCGACGACCCCTTCCGCTTCGGCTGCGAGGTCGCCGCCCTCACCCACGGCCACCCCACCGGCCGGCTCGCCGCCGGCTGCCTGACGCGGATCATCCACGAGCTCGTCGCGGGCGCGGACCTCGACACCGCCGTCGAGCGCGCGATGTCCGAGCTCGCTCGCTACCCGGACCACGAGGAGACGTTGCACGCTCTCGAGCGCGCCGAGGCCTTCGCCGCGATGGGCGAGGGCACGCCCGACGAGGTCGAGGCCCTCGGCGGCGGCTGGGTGGCCGAGGAGGCCCTCGCCATTTCCGTCTTTTGCGCCGAGGTCGCGCCCGATCTCGAGTCCGCCCTCCGCCTCGCCGTCACCCACTCCGGCGACTCCGACTCCACCGGCTGCATCACCGGCCACATCCTCGGCGCCCTGCACGGCGTCGAG
>JALOKS010000184.1 GCA_025456385.1 Thermoanaerobaculales bacterium
CGGTTCCGCCGCTCACGCCTCCTCCTCGCGCTCGACCTCGCGCAGCTCGTCCTCCTCGATGGTTCCGTAGGCCTCGTTGATGCGGACGACCAGCGACAGGGCGACCGCGCTGGTGGCGACGCCGACCACGATCGCGGTCAGCATGAGAACGTGCGGCACCGGGTTCGAGAAGACGGTGACGCCTTCCGCCTCGATCGGCGCGGTGCCGCCCGTCACCTCGCCCATGGCGATGTAGAACATGATCACCGACACCTGGAAGATGTTGAGGCCGATGATCTTCTTGATCAGGTTGTCGCGGGAGATCACGACGTAGAGGCCGGTCATCATCAAAAAGATGAAGATCCAGTACGGGAAGTGGCCGCCCTCAAACATCCTTCCTCCCCCGCCCCCCGAAGTGGAAGAAGATCGTGCTCATCACCGAGGCGACGGTGATCCCGACCCCGAGCTCGACGAGCAGGATGCCGAGGTGCTGGCCGTGCACCGGGTCGTGGGAGAGCGCACCGTAGCCGAGGAAGTTGCCGCCCTTGACGATGGCGGCGATGCCGGTGCCGCCGTAGATCATCAGCCCCACGGCGACCAGCACCTCGAGCACGCGCGGCGGGAAGGCGGCCTTCGCCGGCTCGAGCCCGAAGATCAGCGCGAAGAGGATGATGCCCGCGCCGAAGATGACCCCCGCCTGGAAGCCGCCGCCGGGCCCGTAGTCGCCGTGGAACTGGACGTAGAGGGCGAAGAGCAGGATCAGGGGGATCAGCATCTTCGCCATCACCCGGAGGATGACGTGGCGGATCACGGGCGCGGCTCCGGGTCCCCGGCGTCCTCGCGCCGGCGCCAGCGGTAGAAGGTCCTGGCGCCGCCGAGCAGCAGCATGACGCCGACGCAGGCGGTGAAGATCACCGTGGTCTCGCCGAAGGTGTCGTAGCCGCGGTAGGAGGCGAGGATCGCGGTCACCATGTTGGGCACGCCGGTGTCGTCCATCGTGCGCGCGATGTAGTAGTCGGCGACGTGGTGGTTGATGGGCGCGGCAGCGTCCCCGTAGCGCGGCATGTCGAAGGTGGCGTAGACCAGCGCGGCGCCGGTCAGCACCACGACCACCAGGGCGAGCGGCCGCGGCCGCTGGTAGAGCGTGCTCTCCTTGCTGGTGGTCAGCGACAGGGTGGCGAGCATCAGGATGGTCGAGATTCCGGCGCCCACCGAGGCCTCGGTGAACGCGACGTCCACCGCGTCCATGACGGTGAACAGCGACGCCGACAGCAGGCTGAAGATGCCCATCAGCATGACCGCGGCGAAGAGGTCGCGCATGCGGATGACGACGATCGCGATGATCGCCAGGAAGGTGAAGAGGAAGATGTGGATGAGGTCAATCATCAGCAGCCTCCCGCTCGAGCTGGTGGCCGAGCATCGGCCTCAGGCCGCGCAGGTAGGCCGCCTTGGCGAGCGCGTGGCTGGACAGGGGGCTGGTTATGAAGAGGAAGATGAGCAGCATGACGAGCTTGACGGTGACCAGCCACGACGCGGAGGCGAACATCAGCCCGATCAGCACCAGCCAGGCGCCGAGGGTGTCGGTGATTCCGGCGGGGTGGATGCGGCTGTAGAAGTCGGGCATCCGGAGGAGGCCGATGCCGCCGATGAGCAGGAAGATGGAGCCCGCGACGAGGAAGGCCCAGAGGAGGATGACGGCGAGCTGCGGCGCCATCAGTAGACCTCCTCGTCGTTCTCCTCCATCCCCGCGAGATCGTTGAAGCGGGTGAACTTCATGACCGCGATGGTGCCGATGAAGTTCATCAACGCGTAGACGAGCGCGAGGTCGAGGAACTCGGGACGCCCCGAGAGGAAGCCGTAGACCGCGATCAGCAGCACCGTCTTGGTGCCGAAGCTGTTGACGGCGAGCACGCGGTCGAAGACCGTCGGCCCGAGGATCGAGCGGACGAGCGTCATCGCCATGCACACGAGCAGCGCCGCGGTCGCGGCGGCGAAGGCGCCCATCATCGGGCCGGGCCCTCGAGCCGGGTCACCCGGCGGTCCATCTCGCCGCCGAGCAGGCCGTCGGCCACCTCGTCGGCCAGCGCGTGGACGGTGATGTGGGAGCCGCGGACCTGGATCGAGATCGTGCCGGGGGTCAGGGTGATGGAGTTCGCGAAGATCACCCGCCCGAGGTCGCTGTGCTGGGTCGTCGGGGTCTCGATGATGCGGGGGCTGATCCGCAGCTTCCCCGGCCGCAGCACCCGCTTCGCCACATCGATGTTCGAGACCACGATCTCCTTGAGCAGCCACGGCAGGTAGGCGGCCGCCCGCAGCGCGAGGTGGACGGGCATGCCCTCCTCGTCGGCGACGCCCATGCGCCGGCTCAGGACAACCACGAACAGGCAGGAGCCGACGCAGAAGAAGAGCATCAGCGGTCCGTAGTGGCCGGAGTTGAGGAGCCACAGGGCGGCGAGGACGAGGAACAGCGCGACCGCCGACCTCACGCGCGCTCCCCGGCGTTGCCGCGCACCGCACCGGCCATCGCCATGCGCCCTCCTCCGTGCGCCCTCCCGTGCCCCCGAGGGCGGCTCCATCGCCGCCGGTCAGGATACCCGATCCTGTGGCCGTGTCCAGTGCCGGCCGGCCCGCACGCAAGCGCGTGACAGAACGTCAATCTCAGTTTCAGGCGATGCCGGAGAGGTCTTGACGAGTTCGTTCTTGAATGATTATCATTCAAGGTATGAATGGAAATCTCATGCCGAGGTTCCTCGAAGCAACTCTTCGCGAGCGGCTGGCGGTTATGCCCGCCGTCGTCATCACCGGTGCTCGCCAAACCGGCAAGAGCACCCTTGTCCAGAAGCTGCTGCCGGGTGAGCGTCGTTTTCACAGCCTCGACGATCTCGACGTTCTCGATCTGGCCCGTCGGGATCCCGAGGCCCTCCTTGAAGGTTCGATGCAGGTGACCCTCGACGAGGTTCAGCGAGAACCCTCGCTCCTCCTGGCGGTGAAGCGAGCCATCGATCGGGATCGGGTCCCCGGCCGCTTCCTTCTGACGGGTTCCGCGAACCTCCTGTTGATGCACCGGGTCTCCGAATCGCTGGCCGGCCGCGCGAGCTACGCGACGCTGCGGCCCATGACCCGCCGCGAGCAGCGCGGCCTGGGGCGCTGTGGGATCTGGGAGGAACTCGTATCGGCTCCGGACCGGATATGGCCGGAGCTCGTCGCCGAGCAGCCCGCCACCGACGAGAGCTGGCTGGAGCTGGCGCGGCGCGGGGGGTTTCCCACTCCCGCCCTCCAGCTCGACTCGCCCACCGCGCGGGCGGTGTGGTTTGACGGCTACGTGCGCACCTACCTCGAGCGCGACCTCCAGTCTCTCTCGGCCGTCACCGCGTTACCCGATTTCCGCCGTCTCATGCAGGCGACGTGCTTGCGGCTGGGGCAGGTCCTCAATCAGACCGGGCTCGGCCGCGACGTGAGCTTGCCGCAGCCGACCGTCCACCGCTACCTGAATCTGCTCGAGACCTCGTACCTCCTCACGCGCCTGCCGGCGTACGCGGTGAATCGCTCGAAGCGGCTCATTAAGTCACCGAAGCTCTTCTGGAGCGACACGGGGCTCGCTCTGCACCTCGCGGGGCTCGAGCAACCGACAGGTGCACACCTCGAAAACCTCGTCCTGCACGATCTCATGGTCTGGCGGGACACCCGGATGGATCACACCGAGGTCCTCTACTGGCGCACGACGACCGGTGAGGAGGTCGACTTCGTCATCGAGACCGGCAGGGAGCTTCTTCCTATCGAGGTCAAGTCCACCGATCGGCCGCGCCTCCGGGACGCCGCGAACCTGCGGGCCTTCCGCCAGGAGTACGGTGCGAAGTCCCGGAGCGGACTGCTGCTGCACGCGGGATCTTCGGTGGAGTGGCTGACCACCGACGTGCTCGCCGTGCCATGGTCGTCGGTCATCTGAGTCGTTGTCAGCGAGCCGGGCTGTCTCGCCAGCACCGCTGTCGAGTCCATCCCCGCGAAACGCCGTGACGCGGCGGCCGTGCCGAGGGCCGCACGCTACCGGTTGAGGCTCCAGATCGAGCCGTTGAGCACCGCGGCGAAGCTGACCCACGCCCAGTACGGCAGCAGCAGCAGCCCCGCAGCCGGGAGGACGCGCCAGAACAGCCACACCGTGCCGCCGATGGCGAGCCACAGGGCGACGATGTCGACGAAGGCCCAGGCCGGCGAGCGGAGGCCGAAGAAGAGGAGCGACCAGGCGCCGTTGAGCAGCAGCTGGAGCAGGAAGACGCCGAGCGCGAGCCGGACGCCATCGGCGCCGAGGCCCTGCCGCCACACCAGGAAGGCCGCCACGCCCATCATCACGTAGAGCAGCGTCCACACCGGGCCGAAGACCCAGGCCGGCGGGTTGAAGGCGGGCTTGACGAGGGTCGGGTACCAGGCGGCGACGCCCGCCGCGGTGGCGAAGCCGGACAGCCCGCCCACCGCGAGCGGCACCGCGAGCGCGATCAGGAGCTTGGCGAGGTTGCTCATGGGAACTCCAATGGCGTCATGGTACGTGGGTTAGCGGAGATCGTGTGTGGCCGATTGCGGATTTCGAATTTCGAATTTCGAATTTTCCGCCCGCCCGCCCGGATCCGTTCTGAGTTTTGAGTTTTGAGTTTCGAGTTTTGAGTTGAGGTCCCCAGCGCGCCACCGATCACCAGGGCGCCGCCTCCAGGAGCGCAAGGTCAAGGATTCTCCCCACCCCTCGGAAACCCGTCGTGCGCCGCGCACGTCGGGTTTCCGAGGGCGGGAGGGAGGGGGGCGGGGGCGGGACGAATCCGAGAGTGCCGCCCGAGGTGGCGCGCGAGCCCGCCGGCGCGCGCAGCGCGCCAGGGCGCGAACGGAGGGACCGACGAACGCTGGCGTTCGGAGAGCCCGAGGTGAGCGACCGTCGCCGCGGGCGAAAGCCCGCGGGTTCGCTTACCAGGGCAGGCGCTCGAGGTCGACGTTGCCGCCCGAGATAATGAGCCCGACGCGGCGCCCGGCGAAGCGCTCCGGGTGCTCGAGGACGGCGGCGAGCGGCACCGCGCCCGACGGCTCGACGACCAGCTTCATGCGCTCCCAGAGCAGGCGCATGGCGCGAACGATCCCCTCCTCGCTCACCGTCAGGATGCCTTCGAGGCGCCCGCTGAGGATGCGGAAGGTGCGGTCGGAGAGCGCGGTGAGGAGGCCGTCGGCGATGGAGGTCGGCGCGAGCGGCGGGAAGCGCCGGCCGTCGCGCAGCGAGCGGAAGGCGTCGTCCGCGGCCGCGGGCTCCGCGCCCCAGACCGCGACCTCGGGCCGCGAGCCGGCGACCGCGATCGCGGTGCCCGACATCAACCCGCCGCCGCCGACCGGGCCCATCACCGCCTCGAGCTCGGGGACGTCGGTCAGCAGCTCGAGGGCCGCGGTGCCCTGGCCGGCGATCACCAGCGGGTCGTCGTAGGGGTGGACGAAAGTGGCGCCGGTCGCGGCGACGACGGCGGCGAGAGCCTCCTCGCGCGCCGCGAGGGTCGGCTCGCAGGTCGTGACGCGGGCACCGTAGCTCTCGACCGCGGCGCGCTTGACCGGCGGCGCGGTGCGCGGCATGACGATGTGGGCGGCGATCCCGCGCGTCCGCGCGGCGAGCGCCAGCGCCGCCGCGTGGAGCACCGCGTTGCTCGCGCCGCGGGCCTTGAAGGCGCCGACCTTCTGCAGGTTCTCGCACTTGAAATAGAGCCGGGCACCGGCCAGCCCGTCGATCGCAGACGAGCTCATCACCGGCGTGCGGTGCACGAAGCAGCGGATGCGCTCCGCCGCGGCGAGGACGTCTTCGAAAGAAGGGTCCAGTTCCACCGGATCATCCTAGACTCGATTTCGGATTTCGGATTTCGAATTTTCCAAGCTCACAGTTGTCCAGGCTCGGACCATAATCCAGCGACACGCCTCGAGCGACCTCATGGACCTGAGGTCTCAGTGGGGGGCGGGAGCCAAATTCGAAATCCGCAATCCAAATTCTCTCGATGACCCTATCGAACGCTCGAACTCAGTGCAGCACAACCGTCTTCCGCAGCTCGTAGGGCCCGCCGCGTGCGTCGTCGCGGTAGATCTCGACCGTCACCTGGTCGCCGACGATGACCCGGAAGATGGTCGAGCGGGTCTGCTTCCGGCCCTCGATCTGGACCTCGTACCAGCGGTTCCGGGCCGTCGGATCGCTGCCGTATTCGGAGTAGAACTGGGCGAGAGTCTGCACCACCGGCTGGCCCTTCAAACCCAGGTACTTGAACCAGGAGTCGATGTGGTAGGGGTCGTCCCGGTAGAGCTGGCGCAGGGACTCCGCCTCGCCGACGCCCCGGCGCTTCCCCTCCGCGATAGCGCTGCCGATCGCCGCGTACATCTTGTCGGCGTAGGACGCCTCTTCGAGCCCCCTGGCATGGCCGGGGTCGAGCTGCCAGAGGCCGTTGATCTTGGCGTACGAAGTATTGTGGGTGTGGCCGCAGAAGTAGGCCGCCACCCCATGCTTCAGCAATAGCTGGTGGAGGGCAAACGCACGCTCGGGATGCTCGTCGAGCGAGTCGCCCTGGTGGCGGATCCGGCCGTTGTCCATGTCCGGCATCGGCAGGATCGGCTCGTGGCCGAATACAAAGATCCGCGGCTTCTCGGTGGCTTCGAGGTCGGCCTCCAACCACGCCATGAGCTCCGGCACCATATCGCCTTCGAGGCCCCAGTCCCTGCTCCCGTCGAAGTACTGATTGAGCACCACGAAGTGGGCGTCCCCCCAGTCGAAGGAGTAGGTCGTCTCCGCCGTGCCCTTCGGGCCTCGGTTGACCACGTTGGGGACCGTCGCGCCGTACTCTCGGAGGTACTGCATCGTCGACGGCGACTCAGGGTCGTGGTTTCCGAGCACGGGGTACCACGGATACTCCTTGCCGATGACCTTGTCGATCATCGTCCGCACCGCGAACGGCGGGTCCACGTCCAGGTCCCCGGGGCTGATCATGAAGGACCCTGCTCCGACCGCTTTGACGGCCTCGCAGGCGCCGGAGAAGTTCTTCGACCACTCGCCGTCGGCGGCGAAGTTCCGCATGTCGGCAGCGACGATGAACACGAGTGCCTCGCCGCCCCGCTCCGACGCCGCGGCCACGCCCGGAAGGCCCGCCGCGGCCGCGAGCAGCACACAGAAGCCGATCCCTGACGCTCGCACAATCACCTCCTTCAGTTCCCGGCCGGCACTTCGTAGTAGCCTCTGCCGGCGTCCGCGTTCTCCTGCCTTCGGCGCTCGTCGGGATGGACCCTGGCCGGCCATGAGGTGACGCCGTTGACGAGCTCCGAGGCCCGCAAGTCGAAGGGCCCCCACACCGAGCGGCCGTGGATGTCGATCAGCTGGAAGACCAGATAGGGTTCGTCGGCGTCCATGTGGAAGTCCACCAGCCCGAAGTTGCTGCTCTGGAAGAACACCGGCCAGATGCGGCGCTCGGGCCGCCGCTCGAGCCAGCTGTCCGGAGTCATCTGGGCGAGCGGCGAGCTCACCAGGTCGTAGTAGTCGTAGCCGCCGCGCGTCGACCACGGGATGACGTTGAGCTCGCCGATGTGGGTGTCGCCCGAGAGGAGCACGATGCCGGAGATCGCGCGGTCGCGAATAAAGTCGAAGAGCTCGTCGCGCTCGTGGAGATAGGCCGCCCACGAGTCGCCGCCCGGGCCCTTCTCGACTGAAAAGCCGCTGCCCGACACCAGCACCTTGAAGACCGCGGTGCTCGCAGCCAGCTCCGACTTCAGCCACGCGAGCTGGCCGCCCCCGAGCATGGTCTTGCCGGGCACGTCGGGGGCCTCGGCGGGGTCGCGGTACCAGCGGTCGTCGAGGAAGAAAAAGTCGACGCGGCCCCAGGTGTACTTGAAGAAGACGCCCTTGACCTCAGGCAGGCCGTGCGACGGGTTGGCCCAGTACTCGCGGAACGCTTCGTAGGCGCCCTCCTTGATGGGGTTGGTGCGGTCGTGGTTGTTGAGCCCGTAGTCGTGGTCGTCCCACACCGCGAGGTGCGAGATGTTGTGAAGGACCGGCTGCAGCGCCGGCACGTCGCGCTGGCGCCGGTACTCCTCGCGGATGAT